>DATDLA010000309.1:0-4146 GCA_036519535.1 Methyloceanibacter sp. | reverse complement strand
GGGGCTGAAATTATGAAGAGACCAGAGATCCGGCCAATGCTGGTGGCGGGCCGAAGTCTGCGGGCCATGGCGCTCGGCGGCATGCTTGCCGCCGGCCTCGCGACACTGCCGAGCGGGGCGCGGGCGGATTGCGACGTTCCGGACAAAGGCATCCCCGAAGAGAGCCTGCTGTCGAAGCTCGGACCGGCCTGGGTGAGCCTCGGCGGCTTGCGCCCGGCTCTCGCCAAAGGCGGCATCGGCGTCAGCGCCACTTATTACGGCGAAGCCTTCGTCAACAGCGGCGGCTTCAATCAGGGCGGCAAATATGACGGCGTACTCGACGTCGCCATCGACGCCGACATGCATAAGCTCGGCTTTTGGAAAGGCCTTTGCTTCCACACCAACGGTTTCCAGATCCACGGCCAGAGCATCACCGCCTCCAACATCGGCAGCCTGATGCCGGTGAGCAGCCTTGAGGCCACGCCCAACACTCGGCTGTTCGAGCTTTGGCTCGAGCAGCATATGTTCGGCGACAAGCTCGCGGTGAAAGTTGGTCAGCTCGCCGCCGATACGGAATTCATTCTGTCCGAGGGCGGCGGGTTCTTCTTGAACGGCACCTGGGGCTGGCCGTCGATCACCGCCGCCGATATGCCGAGCGGCGGTCCGGCCTATCCGCTGGCCACGCCCGGAGTCCGTGTCGCGGTCACGCCCAACGACAAATTCCAGCTTCTGGTCGGTGTCTATAACGGCGACCCTGCTCCGCCGTGCGGCAGCGACGATCCGCAGGTCTGCAACAGTAATGGGCTCGATTTCGAGCTTGACGATCCGCCGCTGCTCATGGTCGAGGGCGCCTACAAGTACAATCAGGAGCGGCTCGCCGGCACGATCAAGCTCGGCGGCTGGAACCATTTCGGCGATTTCGAGCATCAGCGCTTCGATGTCGGTGGCAATCTGATCGCCGTGACCGGGCTTCCCGGCAGGCCCATCGACAACGACTACGGCTTCTACGGCATCATCGACCAGCTCATCTGGCGGCTGCCGGGAAGCGAAGAGGCCAAGGGCGTGGCGCTGTTCGGCCGTATCATCGGCGCGCCGTCCGACCGCAACCTCATCGACTTCTATGCCGATGGCGGCGTCACCTTCGCCGGAATGATCCGAAGCCGGCCCGACGATTCCTTCGCCATCGGCTTCGCCTACACCGGCATCTCCGATAAGGTCAGCGGCTTCGACATCGACTCAGGGGCTCGCGTGGCGCGCAATTACGAGGCCCTGCTTGAGATCTGCTACACCATGCAGCTTGCCACAGGCTGGACGTTGCAGCCTGACTTCCAGTACATCGGGCAGCCCGGCGGCAACGTGACCGATGAGAATGGCCGCGTGGTGGAGAATGCGGCTGTGTTTGGGGCACGTTCGACCATGAGCTTTTGACGAGGTCAGATTCTGACGTAGGCCGATTGCACCGAAACCGTTCCAAGTACCGCCGTCGCGTTGTTCGAGCTCAGGTCGCAGCATCGCCGAGGCAAACCCTGTCGCGTAAGCTCCCGCTCGCCGCGCTGATTGCGCTTGGCGCGAGCGTGCCGGTCGTCCTTGGCGCGTGGGAGAGCGATGGCACGGGCGCCGATGCGAGCGTCCCAGGCCTCACCGCGCCGGCCACGGATTTCTCCAAGATCGAGGAAGGCGAGGACAAGCCCGGCGGCGGTGCCACCTCGAAGGCAAGCGTGACTACCGCCAATGCCTTCTCCGCCTCCTCGGGCAATATGGACTTCAAGCGCGAGCTCGACTTCAAGATCGGCAACGCCATCTTCCGCAAGAACTGGGTCTCGGCGCCGGCCTCGACCGACGCCTCTGATGGGCTCGGGCCTTTGTTCAACTCCCGCGCCTGCCAGAACTGCCATCTGAAGGACGGACGCGGGCACCCGCCCTTCACCAAGGGCATCCCCGACGACAGCCACTCGATGCTCATGCGTCTTTCGGTCCCAGCCAAGACCGATGAGGAAAAGGCGAAGCTCGCCTCCCATCGACTGAACTCGATCCCTGAGCCGACTTATGGCGGCCAGCTGCAGGACCTCTCCATCCAGGGTCACAAGGCCGAAGGCCAGATCAAGATCGACTACAAGGAGAAGGCGGTGAAGCTTGCCGGCGGCGAGGCGGTGCATCTCAGGGTGCCTGGCTACAGCATCGTCGATCTCGGCTATGGGCCGCTTGCCCCCGACACCATGATGAGCCCGCGCGTGGCGCCGCCGATGATCGGGCTTGGCCTGCTCGAAGCCGTCCCCGAGGAGCAGATCCTCGCCAATGCCGACCCCGACGATGCCGATCAGGATGGCATCTCCGGCAAGCCCAACCAGGTCTGGTCGCGCGAGCAGAACAAAGTGATGCTTGGCCGCTTCGGCTGGAAGGCCGGCGTGCCAAGCATCAACCAGCAGGCTGCCGAGGCTGCCAATGGCGATATCGGGCTTTCAACCACGATGATCCGCAGCCCCTCAGGTGACTGCACCGAAAGCGAGAAGGATTGCCTCGCTGCGCCGAACGGCAATTCGCCGCAATATCAAGACGTCGAGCTCGGCGACGACCTGTTCAAGCTTGTCGCGTTCTACTCCCACAACCTTGCCGTTCCGCCGCGGCGCGATTCCACTGACCCCAAGGTGCTGAAGGGCAAGCAGCTGTTCTATTCGATCGGCTGCGCAAGCTGCCACAAGCCGAAATTCGTGACCGGCGAGGCGCCAGGCCAGCCGCATCTCTCGCACCAGCTGATCTGGCCTTACACCGATCTGCTGCTGCACGACATGGGCGAGGGGCTCGCCGACAATCGCCCCGACGGCGAGGCGTCAGGGAGCGAATGGCGCACGGCGCCGCTCTGGGGCATCGGGCTTACCGAAACCGTCAACGGGCATACGCTGTTCCTGCATGACGGGCGCGCGCGGTCCCTCACCGAGGCCATTCTCTGGCATGGCGGCGAGGGCCAGGCCTCGCGCGACAAATTCGCCAAGCTCTCCAAAGAGGACCGGGAGCGCCTGATCGCTTTCGTGAACTCGCTGTGACCAGCCCCCGCACGGAAGCTGATGACATGCTCCCGCTCCCCCCTTGTGGGGGAGCACGACCGCTCCTTGAGCGGTCGGAGGGGGGTCAACCACCGCGCTCGATTTTCACTTCTAACCCCCCTCCCTACCCTCCCCCACGAGGGGGGAGGGGGAGAGAAATTGCGACCTCATTGATTTTTGCGATCCTCTGTTTGGGATCAGCCACGTCGGCGCAGGCAGAGGCGGATCACGCGGCCATCGCCAAGGCTTCGCTCGAGCAGTACATTAGGCCTGCTTACGCGCATTTCGCCGAGAGCAGCGATGCCCTGAACCAGTCGGTTGCGGCTCTGTGCCGGAAGCCATCACCCACGGCGCTCAAGGATACGCAGAAGGCCTTTGCCGCCACGGCGGAAGCCTGGAGCCTGGTCGAGCCCATCCGCTTCGGCCCCGTGGCTGAGCAGCATCGCTACGAGCGCATCTTCTACTGGCCTGACGCCAAGGGCCTCGGCGCGCGCCAGGTGCGCGAGGCGCTGGGCAAGCAGGACCAGAGCGTGACCGAAGCCGCGTCGCTCTCCGGCAAGAGCGTGGCGCTGCAGGGCCTGCCGGCGCTCGAATATCTCCTCTATGGCGATAACGCCGGCACGCTGGCGAAGGGCGGAGGCGAAGCGACCTTCCGCTGCCGCTTCGCCGAGATCATCGCCGCCAATCTTGCCGGCATGGCCAAGGACGTCGCAGCAGGCTGGCAGGACGGCGCGCCCTACGCCAAGGCCTATCTCGAGCCAGGCCCCGCCAACAGCGCCTACCACAACGAAAAAGAGGTGACGCTCGAGCTGTTCAAAACCTTCACCACCGGCATCGAAGTGGTGCGCGATCAGAAGATGGCGAAGGCTCTAGGCCCCAAGCCGGAGCAGGCCCGACCGCAGCTTGCCCCCTTCTGGCGGAGCGGCTTGAGCTTCGCCAACATGGCGGACAATCTTAAGAGCGTGCGCGAGCTGTTCGCCAAGGGCGGCTTCGCGCAAGTCGTGCATGACGACACCCCTGGCGTGGAGGATTCGATCGTCTTCGACCTCAACCACGCCGTCGAGGTGTTGCGCGGCATCGGCAAGCCGATCGCCGAGGCCGTGCACAACGATGACATTCGCGCCAA
>DATDLA010000308.1:0-5273 GCA_036519535.1 Methyloceanibacter sp. | reverse complement strand
TTCGTTGTGAGGATCGGCTGTGTTGCCAAGGGCTTAGGCATCTGTTGCGTCGCCGCCCCAACCCTGGCATTTTCCGCCCCGAGTCCACGCCCGGGGGCGAGATGGGCAGCGTTACCTGAACTGGTGCCGCACGCCTTTCCCCCACTTCCTGCCATTTCAACCAAGCGAACGGGGACAGTTCCGTTATGACCACAGTGCTTTCACTCATCATTGCTTGCGGGGTGCTCGCCATCGTTTACGGCGTCGTCACCACGCGCGCCGTGCTCGCCTCCGATGCCGGTTCCGCGCGCATGCAGGAAATCGCGGCGGCGATCCAGGAAGGCGCGGCGGCCTATCTCGCGCGCCAATACACGACGATCGCGATCGTCGGCGCGGTCATCTTCTTTGTGCTCGCCTATCTGCTCGGGCTGCCGCAGGCCATCGGTTTTGCCATCGGCGCCGTGCTCTCGGGCGCTGCGGGCTATATCGGCATGAACGTCTCGGTGCGCGCCAATGTCCGCACGGCGCAAGCCGCAACCAAGAGCCTCGGCGAAGGTTTGAGCCTAGCCTTCCGCGCCGGCGCCATCACCGGCCTGCTCGTCGCAGGCTTGGCACTTCTCGGCGTCTCGGTCTATTTCCTCATCCTCACCTCGGTCATGGGCTATGAGCCTGCCTCGCGTCAGGTTGTCGACGCGCTGGTGTCGCTCGGCTTCGGCGCCTCGCTGATCTCGATTTTCGCCCGTCTCG
Source organism: Methyloceanibacter sp. (assembly GCA_036519535.1). Lineage (GTDB taxonomy): Bacteria > Pseudomonadota > Alphaproteobacteria > Rhizobiales > Methyloligellaceae > Methyloceanibacter. Next base: position 4,547 of record DATDLA010000308.1, on the reverse strand, counting down.
GCGGCGGCATCTTCACCAAGGGCGCCGATGTCGGTGGCGACCTGGTCGGCAAGGTCGAAGCCGGCATCCCGGAGGACGATCCGCGCAACCCGGCGACCATTGCCGACAACGTCGGCGACAATGTCGGCGACTGCGCGGGCATGGCCGCCGATCTGTTCGAGACCTATGTGGTGACCGTGGTCGCCACCATGGTGCTCGCCTCGATCTATTTCGCCGGCACCGACCGCGTCATGCCGATGATGGTCTATCCGCTCGCCATCGGCGCGATGTGCGTGATCACCTCGATCATCGGCACCTATTTCGTGCGGCTCGGCAAGAGCCAGTCGATCATGGGCGCGCTTTATAAGGGCGTGCTCGCAACCGGCGTCCTCTCCCTCATCCTGCTCTGGCCGCTCACCTCATGGATCGTCGGCCTGGACACGGTGATGACAGTGGGCGACCTCACCTTCACCGGCAAATCGCTGTTTCTGTGCGGAGCAGTGGGTTTGCTGATCACGGCGCTGATCGTGGTCATCACAGAATATTACACCGGCACCAACTATCGTCCGGTGCAGTCGATCGCCAAGGCCTCGGTCACCGGCCACGGCACCAATGTCATCCAGGGTCTCGCCGTGTCGATGGAAGCGACCGCGCTGCCGGCGCTCGTGATCATGGCCGGCATCATCATCACCTATGGCCTCGCCGGCCTGTTCGGCATTGCCATCGCCGTCACCACCATGCTCGCGCTTGCCGGCATGATCGTGGCGCTGGACGCCTTCGGACCCGTCACCGACAACGCCGGCGGCATCGCCGAGATGTCCGGCATGCCGAAGGAGATCCGCAAGACCACCGACGCGCTCGATGCCGTCGGCAACACCACCAAGGCGGTGACCAAGGGTTATGCCATCGGATCGGCTGGCTTGGGCGCGCTCGTGCTGTTCGCGGCCTATACCGAGGACCTCAAATTCTTCGCCGCCAACCCCGACAAGTTCCCCTATTTCCAGGGCGTCGACCCCGTCTTCACCCTGTCGAACCCGTACGTCGTGGTCGGCCTCTTCCTCGGCGGACTGCTGCCCTATCTCTTCGGCGGCATCACCATGACGGCCGTCGGACGCGCAGCGAGCTCGATCGTCGAGGAGGTACGCCGCCAGTTCAAGGAGAAGCCCGGCATCATGAAGGGCACGGATCGCCCCGATTATAAGCGCGCCGTCGACCTGCTCACCCGCGCCGCCATCAAGGAGATGATCATTCCGTCTCTGCTGCCGGTGCTCTCGCCGATCATGTTCTACTTCGTCGTCAATGCCATCGCCGGCAAGAGCGCGGCTTTCTCCGCGCTCGGCGCTATGCTGCTCGGTGTGATCGTCACCGGGCTCTTCGTCGCCATCTCCATGACGGCCGGCGGCGGCGCCTGGGACAATGCCAAGAAATACATCGAGGACGGCCACTATGGCGGCAAGGGCTCTGAGGCGCATAAGGCAGCGGTGACCGGCGATACTGTCGGCGATCCCTACAAGGACACCGCCGGTCCCGCCGTGAACCCGATGATCAAGATCACCAATATCGTGGCGCTGTTGTTGCTCGCGGTGCTCGCGCACTGAGCGGGAGAGGCGCTCCGAGGCTAGGGGCCTGCGTGCTGGACGCGAGAACGCCAGGCAGGAGGGCGCCGCCCGCAAGCTGAGCGCCCGGATGACAAGAACCGGCTAGTAGCCGCCGCCACCACCGCCGCCAGGGATGCTCCCCGGCATCCCGCCCTTTTGATTCTTGAACATACTGCGCTGCGAGATGTTGCCGAAGATCTGCTCGAGCACGTTCAGGTCCTTGCCGCGCGCGGGCGTCTCGTCCTTGGCGTACCTGATCACGATACCGTCCTTGAGCCCGTATCGGGCGACGTTCTCCACCATGGCCTGCCGGTCGAAATAGACCGCCACCACTTTGCGGTCGATTTCCCAAGGCTTGAAGAACGCGTAGGATTTCTGGGTGGTGGAGATGTAGTAGTAGGCATCGCCGTTGATCGAGCTCGTGGTGTCGGGAGAGCCGAGCGTGGTCATGACTTGCTCTTTGGACATGCCGGGCTGGACCTGGGCGAGGTCGATATCCATGAACACGTGGCCATGCCGGTCGATCTGGGCGCCGCAGCCGGCAAGCGTGGCGGCAAGGAGCGCTGCCGCAAGGCAGGCACCACCAGGCCGTTTCGACCAAACGCTGATCGGCTCGTCCTTATGCACCGCGACCTGACCCTCGATGAACCCCGTACAAACGCTAGCGGCAAGACAGCGCCAACAAACTGAGAAGTGCCCCTGACTTGACCCCTCTCGACCGCCTGATGCGCTGGCGCTCCGAGGCGAGCACCACCGAAAAACTCTATGGCGCGATTGTGGCGCAGGCGCGGCTCCCTGTTTTCTATCGGAGTTTCGGCGTTCCGGACACGCTTCTGGGGCGCTTCACCCTGCTTGCGCTGCACCTTTTCGCCGTCCTTCACCGCCTGAAGGGCGAGGGCAGAGAGGGCAGCGCGCTTGCACAAGAGCTCGTGGACCGCTTCAGCCAAGACATGGAGACTGTGCACCGCGAGCTTGGGGTCAGCGACCTGCGCGTCCCGAAGTCGATGCGGCGCCTCGCTGCCGCAAGCAAGGGCTTGTTTCAGGACTACGAAACCACCCTTGCAGCGGGCGAAACGCCTCTCGCGCACGCCATCGCCGCCTCTCTGCCCGACGAGACGGAAAGTGCTGAGCTTAGCAGCAAGGCGCTCACATCCTATCTATTGGCTTCGATCGAAGCGCTCGCCAGGCAGGACATCGCGTCCTTGCGGGCAGGCGTGCCGGGTTTTCCAGAGGCAAGCATAAAACCATGAGGAAGATGCCGAAGACCGCGGAGCTGGGGCCGGAGATTGTCTCTCCGCCCCTTTCAAGGACGCTCCGCGTCGATGAGCTGAAAGAGGGAGAAGAGCGGACGATCGAGGTCAATCGGGCGGAACGGGAGACGATCGCCGCACTTCTCGATCTCGCCGCGCTCGACCGTCTCAACTTCGCGTTTCGCCTGCACCGGCGCGGGCAGGGCCGCGTTGCCGTGCATGGCACGCTTGCGGCCGCCGTGACCCAGACCTGCGTCGTCTCGCTCGAACCGGTGGAGAGCGCGCTCGAGGTCCCGGTGGAGGTCGAATTCTGGCCCATTCCCATGATCGACGACCTCGCCGCCAGTCCCGACGAGGCCGCAAGCCACGGCACCCTCGATTGGCCAGAGCCGATCAAGGGCGGCAAGATCGACCTTGGACCCGTCATCTATGAGACGCTCGCAACCGCGCTCGATCCTTACCCGAAGCGCGAAGGCGTGAGCTTCGAGTGGTCCGAAGCCGGCGGCGCCGGCGTCGAGCCTGAGCAGGCTGAAAGCCCCTTTGGCGCTCTCAAGCGACTGAAATAGCGGCAATTGGCGGCATTTCGTCTCGTCAAATTCAGGTTGTCACTCGTTTCCTTTTGGGTATGTTCGGGTCCACTTCAGGGGGCTCTTCCGGCCGTTTAAGCCGCGATTAGCAACGTCTTTCCTTTCGGCACGGCACCTAAGATGGCTGCTCCAGTCACCATAGCGCTCGACGCCATGGGCGGCGACCATGGACCAAGCGTGATCGTCGCGGGCGCGTCGATCTCCCTTGTCCGTCATCCCGACACGCGTTTCCTGCTCGTGGGCGACGCGCGCCGCATCGAGGCGGAGCTGAAATATCATCCGGCGCTCGCCGCCAAGAGCGAAATTCTGCACACCGACGTGGCGGTCGCCATGGATGCCAAGCCGAGCCAGGCGCTGCGCAAAGGGCGCAGGCATTCGAGCATGTGGCTCAGCATCGAGGCGGTGCGCGACGGGCGCGCCGCCGCCGCGGTGTCCGCCGGCAACACCGGCGCGCTGATGGCCACGGCCAAGTTCTGCCTGAAGACGATTCCGGGCGTCGATCGTCCGGCGATCGCCGTCCAGTGGCCCACGGTCGAGAGCGAATGCATCGTGCTCGACGTCGGCGCCAATGTCGGCGCCGATGCCCGCCAGCTCGTCGAGTTCGCGCTGATGGGAGCGGCCATGGCGCGGGCTCTGTTCGGCATGGAGCGGCCGACCGTCGGCCTCCTCAATATCGGCGTCGAGGAAGTCAAGGGACTGGACGAGATCAAGGCCGCCTACGCCGCGCTGAAGGACACGCCTCTGCCCATCGAATTCCGCGGATTTGTCGAAGGCGACGATATCGGCCATGGCGCCGCCGACGTGGTGGTCACCGACGGCTTCACCGGCAACATCGCCTTGAAGACCGCAGAGGGAACCGCTAAGCAGATCGGCGAATATTTTCGCGCTGCCATGAGGCGGTCGCTTCTCGCGCGGCTCGGCGCCGTGTTGGCGCAGGGCGCCTTTCGCGCGTTGAAGGAGAAGATGGACCCTCGCCAGCTGAACGGCGGCATTTTCCTCGGCCTGAACGGCATTGTGGTGAAGAGCCATGGCGGCACCGACGCCACCGGCTTCGCCTCCGCCGTCGATACGGCCTACGACATGGCGTCGAGCGGTGTGGTGAAGCGGCTGGCCGCCGACGTTGCCCGCTTCCA
>DATDLA010000307.1:0-2669 GCA_036519535.1 Methyloceanibacter sp. | reverse complement strand
GACGTGGTGTGGAAATACGCGAACGGCATCGTCGCGGCGCTGGTGGGCTACAAGGATATGGGCGCCGCCGATCTCGACGAGGCGGCGAACGAGGTGATGGTGGACGACGCCAAGAACTGCAAAGGTACGTTCGCCTCAGGCAAGAAGATCAGCGAGCCGGCTGAGTCGGTGATCGTGAAGCGCCTTTACACCTCCTGCCGTTCCACCGGCAAGTCGGTCGAGATCCACTACACGCTGGTGAAGACGGGGAGCGGCCATCTGATCCAGATCGCGCACCTCAATCTCGGCGAGGCAACCGGCGACGTGGCCAATGCCGACAGCGCCTTCCTGCATGGCGCGGTGCTGCGCAGCTACAAATAATATCCTCGGGGGCGTTTTGGTCGGTACAATCGGTTTTTGATCATGGCCGGGCTTGTCCCGGCCATCCACGTCTTTCGAAAGCGCACTTTGTTTGAAGACGTGGATGCCCGGCACATGGCCGGGCATGACGGAGTGTGTTTTACCGGCGCTGGAACAGCTTCTCGATATCGGCGAGCTTGAGCTCGACGTAAGTTGGCCGCCCGTGATTGCACTGGCCTGAGAACGGCGTCTCCTCCATGTCGCGTAAGAGCGCGTTCATCTCAGCGGCATTGAGGCGGCGTCCGGCGCGCACGCTGCCGTGGCAGGCCAAGGTCGACAGCACATGGTCGAGGCGCTCGGAGACGACGAGACTGCCCTCGCCCTCGGCAAGCTCGTCGGCCAGATCGCGCATCAAGCCTTGAAGGTTGCCCTGACCGAGCAGAGCCGGGACCTCGCGGACGATGACCGCCGATGGCCCGAAGGCCTCGACCACGAGACCGAGCCGCTCAAGCTCGCCTGCCGCTCCGGCGAGCCGCTCGGCGGCTTCCGGATCGAGCTCGACCACTTCGGGGATCAGGAGCATCTGGCGGGAGAGGCCGCCATTGGCGAAGGCCTTCTTCAGGCGCTCATAGACGAGCCGCTCATGCGCCGCGTGCTGATCGACGATGACGAGCGAGTTTTCCGTCTCGGCGATGATGAAGGTGTCGTGCACCTGCGCCCGCGCCGCGCCGAGGGGAAAGGCCACGGCGCTGTCGTCGTCGGCGCGCACGTGGGTGACGGCGCTCGGCGTGAGCATAGGCCCAAGCGGCGCCTGGGCGCGGTCGGCGAAGCCGAGGGCTTGACGACTGGGAATAGGAGCGCCAGCAGGCCGCGTCATGCGGGACAGCGCCTCCTGCGACAGGCTCGCCGTGGCACGGTGCTGGGCAAGCCCAAGAGCTTGGTGAAGGGCGGTGAAGATCAAAGCGCGCACCGCTTGCGCATCGCGGAATCTGAGCTCGGTCTTAGCCGGGTGCACGTTCACGTCGACCTCATCGGGTGGCAGCGTGAGGAAAAGGGCAAGCATGGGATGGCGCCCGTTGGGCACGAGGTCGCCGTAACCGCCGCGCACGGCGCCGGCGAGCAACTTGTCGCGCACTGGCCTGCCATTGACCACGAGATGTTGCCCGAGGCTGTTGGGGCGATGTAGCGTGGCGAGGCCGGCGAAGCCCTCAACGGCAAGCGATCCGCGTGCGGCACGGACCGGGAGCGCGTCGGTGACGAACTCCTCGCCGAGGATGCGGCCAAGCCGTGCAAGTCCGTGGTCGAGCAGCCCCGGCGGACAAGGCTCAAGCCGCAAGGTGGCGCGGTCGCCGGTCGAGAGGCTGAACGCAATCTCTGGGTTGGCGAGTGCCAAGCGCTTCACCACATCGGCGATGGCCGCCGTCTCGGCGCGCTCGGATTTCATGAATTTGAGCCGCGCCGGCGTCGCGTAGAAGAGGTCGCGCACTTCGATGCGCGTGCCCTCGCCGATCGCCGCGGGTTTGAGCGGCGTCTTGCGCCCGCCATCGACAGCGATCTCGTAAGCATGATCGGCGCCGCGGGCGCGGCTCATGATGGTGAGCCTCGCGACCGCGGCAATGGACGGCAGCGCCTCGCCGCGGAAGCCAAGCGTGAGGATGCGGGAGAGATCGTCGTCCTTGAGCTTGGAGGTGGCGTGGCGCTCTATTGCCAGCACGAGATCGTCGCGGTCCATGCCGCTTCCATCGTCGGTGACGCGGATCAGGCTCAAGCCGCCGCCGTTCGCCACCACGTCGATGCGGGCGGCACCGGCGTCGATGGCGTTCTCGATCAGCTCCTTGACGACGCTCGCCGGGCGCTCGACCACCTCGCCGGCGGCGATGCGATTGATGAGGTTCGGCGGCAGCTGGCGTATGGCCATCCAAGGCCCTCGAGGCGTTTCACGCGCCCAAATAGCGACGCGTGATGATCTTACCCGATTCTACCGCGGGCTGGTCGAACGGGTCGACGCCCAGGAGATGGCCGGCGAGGATCGTTTCCAGCATGAAATGCATCATCAAGGCGCCGAGCGCGCGCTCGTCAAGCCGTTCAAGGTCGATGGTGCGCACCGGCCGGCCAGCGGCGAGCAAAGCCTCGGGGATCGCTTTTTGCTGCGCGGCCACGAGATCGCCGGCGGCGTGCCCGGAGAGGTATTCGGCGTGGGCGATCTCGGCGAGATCGGGCGCGACGCGCGGCCCGCTGCCGGCGCAATTCTCGCGCACCACGGTGATGAAGTGCTGCGGCGCCCCATCGAGATAGAGCTGAAGCTGGCTGTGCTGGTCGACCGGCCCGAG
>DATDLA010000306.1:0-4067 GCA_036519535.1 Methyloceanibacter sp. | reverse complement strand
GCACGGCCTGGAGATAGGGTGAACGCCCGGCGATCTGTCCTGGTTTCCGCCCCTGCCGCTCGAACAGCACCTTAAGCTTGCGCCCGACGGTCGCCGCATCGAAGGCCCTTGCTTCGTTCTCGAGCAGGCTCTGCAGGATATGCAGGCGCTCGCGGGCGATCCTCTCAGGCACTTGATGCGGCAGGCTCGCTGCCGGCGTGCCGGGGCGGGCGCTATATTTAAAGGAGAAGGCGCGGGCGAAGCCGATGCTGCGGACGAGCGCCAAGGTGTCTTCGAAGTCGGCGTCGGTCTCGCCGGGGAAGCCGACAATAATGTCGGTGGAGAGAGCGATGTCCGGCCGCACGGCGCGGATGCGTTCCACGAGCTCGGCATAGTCGCGAGCCGTATGCTTGCGGTTCATGGCGGTGAGGATGCGGTCTGAGCCCGCCTGAAACGGCAGATGCAGATAGGGCATGAGCTTCGGCTCATCGCCGTGCAGCGCGATGAGAGCATCGTCCATGTCGCGCGGATGGCTCGTGGTGTAGCGGAGCCGCTCGATCTGAGGGATGGCGGCGAGCCGCTTGAGCAGCTTGGCGAGCGACCAGTCGCGGCCGTCGGGGCCAAGCCCACGATAGGCGTTCACATTCTGGCCGAGCAGCGTGATCTCGCGCACGTTCGAGCGGGCGAGCCTCGCGGCCTCGGCGAGGATGGCGGCGACGGGCCGCGAATATTCCGCCCCGCGCGTATAGGGCACGACGCAAAATGTGCAGAACTTGTCGCAGCCTTCCTGCACGGTGATGAAGGCGGAAGCCTGCGGGCGTGCGAGCCGCCGTTCGGGAAGCGCGAGGAACTTGTCCTCTGCTGGGAACTCGGTGGCGACCACGCGCTCGCCCTCATCGCGCACGCGGCCGACGAGCGAGGGAAGCTCGTGATAGCTTTGCGGGCCGACCACGAGATCGACCACGCTTGCGCGCTTAAGGATCTCCTGTCCTTCAGCTTGCGCCACGCAGCCCGCCACCGCGATCATGGTGTCGAGGCCACGGGCATTCCGCGCCTCCTTTACGGCGCGCACCCGTCCAAGCTCTGAATAGACCTTCTCGGCGGCCTTTTCGCGGATGTGGCAGGTGTTGAGGATGACGAGATCGGCCTCGGCCGGATCGTCGGTCGGCGCGTAGCCATGAGCGCCAAGCGCCTCCCCCATGCGCTCGGAGTCGTAGGCGTTCATCTGGCAGCCGAAGGTTTTGATGTGCAGCTTCTGGGGCGTTTTCGCCATCGCCTGTTGGTGCGGCACCGGGGCGCCTCTCGTCAAGACCCGCGGATGGTCTGAGTCAGCCGAGGACCTGGCTGACCGATTTCCATCCCCAGCCAACCCATTAAGTCGCATGCCAGTTGGTTGTTTCCGGATAGGGGAGGGGCTATATACTCGACTCATTATATAGGATTTAGAATCACCAACTCGTCGTGATCTCACAAAAAGCAAAATATGCCCTCCGCGCCTTGTTGGCCCTCGCCAAGGAAGGCGACTCGCTGATGATCGGCGAGATCGCCGCCCGGAAGAACATCCCGCGCAAGTTCCTGGAGCAAATCCTGCTCGAAATGAAGCGCCACGGCATCGTCCATAGCCGGCGCGGCAAGCTTGGCGGCTACAGCCTCCTCATGCCGCCCGAGAAAATCACCTATGGTCAGGTGCTGCGCATCATCGACGGGCCGATCGCCCCTCTGCCATGCCTCAGCCGTATCGCCTACCGGCGCTGCCCAGACTGCAAAACCGAGGAAACCTGCGAGATTCGCCGGGTTTTTGCCAGGGTCGCGGAGTCGGCAAGAGAGGTGCTCGACCGCACGACGATCGCCGATTCCTTGAGCGCGTCCTTTCTCCTCGATGAGCCTGAGGGCGGGGCGCACGAGATGGCGCATCTCTAAAAGCGCACGCCACACCTTCAAATTGGAAACAAATTCCACCCTCTGACCGTTTCGTAGCGGACGGGGCTCCCACCCACATGAAAAAGTGGTAAGGTCCCGACTTGCTAAAGTCTACCGAACAGATAGAGTTAAGGGTGTTCCATAGAGGAGATCGTATCCATGAGGAGATTTCGCAGCACCCTTGCCGCCCTGGCGGCAGTCGGATTTACCACGGTCGCCGCAAGCGCAGTGCTTGCCGACACCACATTGCTCAACGTGAGCTACGACCCCACGCGTGAGCTTTACAAAGCCGTCAACGAGGCCTTCGCCAAGGATTGGCAGGCCAAAGGCGGCGACAAGGTCACCATCGAGCAGTCCCATGGCGGCTCGGGCAAGCAGGCGAGAGCCGTCATCGACGGCCTGCAAGCCGACGTCGTGACGCTCGCCCTTCAGGGGGACATCGACCAGATCGCCAAGTCCGGCAAGATCAAGGCCGATTGGCAGAAGCGTCTCGGCAACAATTCTTCGCCCTACACCTCGACCATCGTGTTTCTCGTGCGCAAGGGGAACCCAAAGGCCATCAAGGATTGGGATGACCTGACCAAGGAAGGCGTTGAAGTGATCACGCCGAACCCGAAGACCTCTGGCGGCGCGCGCTGGAACTATCTCGCAGCTTGGGCCTTCGCCGATCAGAAATACGGTCACGACGAGGAGAAGGACAAGGACTTCATCAAGAAGCTCTATGCCAATGTCCCGGTGCTCGACACCGGCGCCCGCGGCTCCACCACCACCTTCGCCCAGCGCGACATCGGCGACGTCCTGCTCGCCTGGGAGAACGAGGCGTTCCTCGCCCTCGACGAGCTTGGCGCCGACAAGTTCGACATCGTCGTACCCTCGCTCTCCATCAAGGCGGAGCCTCCGGTCGCCGTTGTCGACGAAGTCGTTGACGCCAAGGGGACACGCAAGGTGGCCGAAGCCTATCTGAACTTCCTCTACACGCCGGAGGCTCAGAAACTCATCGCCCATCATTACTATCGTCCGTCCGACCCGAAGGCGGCGGATCCTAAGGACCTCGCACGCTTTGTCGGCGTGAAGCTCATCTCCATCGACGATCCGCTGTTCGGCGGCTGGGCCAAGGCACAGCCCAAGCACTTCGCCGACGGTGGCATTTTCGATCAGATCTATCAGCCGAAGTCGACGAACTGAGCTGACCCATGGCCGCAAGCTACGGCCTTGGGCTGAAACGGCCGAGCGCCATCCCGGGTTTCGGGTTGGCGCTCGGTTTTACGTTGACCTATCTCAGCCTGATCGTCCTCATTCCGCTCGGCGCCCTCGTGCTCAAATCGGCGACGCTGGGGCTTTCAGGATTTTGGGACGTTGTCACCGGACCGCGCACGCTCGCAGCGCTGCGGCTCAGCTTTTTCACCTCGCTGTTCGCGGCGACGGTCAACGCCCTGTTCGGCACCATCATCGCCTGGTCGCTGGTCCGCTACCGCTTCCCCGGCCGTCGCCTGCTCGACGCCTTTGTCGACCTTCCCTTCGCGCTGCCGACCGCGGTCGCCGGCATTGCCCTTACCGCGCTTTATGCGCCGAACGGTTGGATCGGGCAGTGGCTCGCTCCGCTCGGCATCAAAGTGGCCTACACGCCGACCGGCATTGCCGTCGCGCTCATCTTCATCGGTCTCCCCTTCGTGGTGCGCACCGTGCAGCCGGTGCTCGAGGAATTCGACCGCGAGCTTGAAGAGGCCTCCGCCACCCTCGGCGCCAACCGGCGCCAAACCGTGTTCCGCGTGATGCTGCCCACTTTGATGCCGGCGATTCTGACCGGCTTTGCGCTCGCGCTCGCCCGCGCCGTCGGCGAATACGGCTCGGTGATCTTCATCGCCGGCAACATGCCCTTCATTTCCGAGATCGCGCCGCTGCTCATCATCATCAGGCTCGAAGAATTCAGCTATCCGCAAGCCGCGGCCATCGGCACGGCGATGCTGATGATCTCCTTCGGCCTCTTGTTCTTCGTTCATCTCGTGCAAGCCTGGCAGCGGCGGAGATTCGGCCATGACTGATGCCGCTCTCGCGCCGCTCCTTATCAGCCCGCCCGCGTCGGGTTCCACGGTCACCACCGAGCGGTACCCGGTCCGCGTTCTGTTGGTCACGACCGCCGTCGCCTTCCTCGTGCTGTTTCTGCTGCT
>DATDLA010000305.1:0-3169 GCA_036519535.1 Methyloceanibacter sp. | reverse complement strand
AGGAGGTGGCAAGCGTCAGCGTGTAGCAGGCGGCCTCTTCCCAGGTGAGATGCTTCGGCCGCTCGAGCAGCTGGCGGTCCTGCACGCGGGCGAACTGGGCGAAGGAGCCGTCTGGGGTCTCGTAGCCCCAGATGCGCTGCGAGGGCGAGAACATCGGATCGCCGCCGTTACACTCCTCGTCGTCGCCGTCGTCCTGGTTGCAGTGGATGACGACCTCGTCGCCGACCTTCCACCGCTTCACCTTGGAGCCAACGGCCCACACAATGCCGGACGCATCGGAGCCGGCGATGTGATAGGGATTTTTATGCACGTCGAGCGGCGACATCGGCTTGCCGAGCGAGGCCCAAACGCCGTTGTAATTGACGCCGGCAGCCATGACGAGCACGAGCACCTCGTGCGAGTCGAGCGGCCAGGTCGGCAGCACTTCGATCTGCATCGCCTCATCGGGCTCGCCGTGCCGCTCCTTGCGGATGGTCCAGGCATACATGCTAGCCGGCACGTGTCCGAGCGGCGGGATCTCGCCGATCTGGTAAAGGTCCTTCAAGGTGCCCTGGTCGGGCGCCACCGCTGCCAATGACATCTCGTTCATCCGTAGGTTCCCCGCTCGCTCGGGCTTTTTGCACTGCGACAATTGTCAACGATCCATCTCGCGACTGCAACATTTTTGCGTCGTCGCCGATATAACTCTGAATTGCCGGAATTGGAGCCTGAAAAAGCCCCTAGGCCACCCCCCGATAGCCACAATGCCCTCGCGGGCAGTGCGTTAGCAAGAACCAAGCCGCCTGCCCAGCTTTTTGCTCGCCAAGCTCATTTTGCCGCAAGAATGCCCCAGCCAGTTTGTCCGGGAACCCCCATGTTTTGGGGGCTTGGCGGTTGGCGAGATGGGCGGGCGGAAAGCGTGGATAACAGGATGATGCACAGATTGTTTTTGCCGGCCGCGGCGGCGCTCGCCCTCGCGCTGGCGATTCCGGCACCGGCGGAGGCCGCGATGGGCGGTGGAGGCGGCGGCGGTCTTGGCCTTGGCGGCGGCGGCGGTCACGGAAGCATGGGTCTCGGCCTTGGCGGGGGCAGCGGTTACGGAAGCATGAGACTCGGCCTTGGCGGCGGCCACGCAAGCATCAGCCTTGGCGGAAGCCGCAGCGCTCTTGGACTTGGTTCTGGCCGAGGACTTGGCAGCCCCGGCGGTGACGACATCCATCTTGGCCTCAGCAGCCGCGAGCTTGGGCTCGGCAATAATTTCGGTCTGGATGCCCCCGACAACGTCTTGAGCCGCGCTGCCCGCACGTCGCCACTCCCCGGCATGGGCACACGCCCAGACGATCGGCCAAGCCTCCAAGGTCTAGACTCGGGGACGACAGGGGACACCCAACATTCCTCTCAGGGCACCAAAGGATTGCAGACTGGCGACAACGGCTCGAAGGGAAACATCTTCAAGAAGGATGAAGAGCAAACAGACCGGTCTTCTGCGATCGAAGAACAAGAACAGATATTGGAACAATCGCAACTCGCGGCCGGACGGGCGGCCGACCTGCCGCCGACCCCAACGCCATCGAGCCCAGCGGCCTCGACCACGACCGTACCGTCGCCGGCAGCACCAACCCTTCCCGATGTATCCCCTGCGGTGACCACCACGCTTGGCTCAGGCGAGGTGACGATGATCGGCGCGTATTTTGCTCAGCACGGCGCGCCGGTCTCGTCGGTTCCAACGAGCAGTGTCAATGTCAGCGTCGGCGGCACGGTTCCCGACAGCGTCGCGCTGTTTCCGCCGCCTTACGACCTTGTCAACCAAGTCTCCGATCCGGACTTCTCTTACTTCGTGTCGGGTCAGAACGTCGTCATCGTCGACGGCCAAACCAATGTCGTGAGCGCGATCATTCCCGACGTGCTCGCCCATCAGGATTGAGGGCGCCTCGTCTGTAGGGTGGGCACGCTTCGCTCTGCCCACCCTACGGTCCTCGAGGCGAAGGTGCCTGGGTCGACGGCGGCGTCCGATGGGCGCCGCCTTTCGCATACCTGCCCTTAACCGATCCCATGCCACGCGAACCACTGGGCACGAATATTGCTCCGAAGCGCTTGGCGTGCTTCGATACTATCAAGCGAATTCAGCGATCGGCGACCCCATGAGCGGAAAGACCAAGCGCGACAAACCCTGGATGTTCCGCACCTATGCGGGGCATTCGACGGCAAAGGCCTCGAACGAGCTGTACCGGCAGAATCTGGCCAAGGGGCAGACGGGGCTTTCTGTCGCTTTCGACCTGCCAACCCAGACCGGCTACGATTCCGACGATCCGCTTGCCCGCGGCGAGGTCGGCAAGGTGGGCGTGCCGGTCTCCCATCTCGGCGACATGCGGACGCTGATGCACGGCATCCCGCTCGCCGAGATGAACACCTCGATGACCATCAACGCCACCGCGGCGTGGCTGCTGTCGCTCTACGTGGCGCTTGCCGACGAGCAGGGCGTCGATCGGGGCAAGCTCACCGGCACGGTGCAGAACGACATCATCAAGGAATACCTGTCGCGCGGCACATACGTGTTCCCGCCCAAGCCCTCGCTCCGGCTGATCAAGGACGTGATCGTCTACGCCTCGCGCGAGATCCCGAAATGGAATCCGACCAATGTCTGCTCCTACCATTTGCAGGAGGCTGGAGCGACGCCGACCCAGGAGCTTGCCTTTGCCCTCGCCACGGCCGAGGCCGTACTCGACGAGGTGACGAACTCAGGAGAGGTGTCGGCGGAAGAATTCCCGCAGCTGCTCGCCCGCATCTCGTTCTTCGTCAATGCCGGCGTGCGCATCATCACCGAGGTCTGCAAGATGCGCGCCTTCGTCGATCTGTGGGACGAGATTGCGCGTGACCGCTACGGCGTCACCAATTCGGCGCTGCGCCGCTTCCGCTACGGCGTGCAGGTGAACTCGTTGGGGCTCACCGAGCAGCAGCCGGAGAACAACGTCTATCGCATCCTGCTTTCCATGCTCGCGGTCACGCTGTCGAAGAAGGCGCGCGCCCGCGCCGTGCAGCTCCCCGCCTGGAACGAGGCGCTTGGCCTGCCGACGCCTTGGGACCAGCAATGGTCGTTGCGGCTTCAGCAGATCGTGGCCTACGAGACCGACCTGCTCGAGTTCGGCGACATCTTCGACGGCTCCGAGGAGATCGAGCGCAAGGTCGAGGC
>DATDLA010000304.1:0-3414 GCA_036519535.1 Methyloceanibacter sp. | reverse complement strand
CGCATTGCCGTGGAGAAGAATATCAAGGCGTTCCTCGACCTCGATCTGCCTGGCCGCAAGGTGCTGGTGGGAAGCGGCCCGCAAGCCGCCGATCTCGCGCGGCGCTATCCCGGCGCGCTGTTCGCCGGCCCCATGGAAGGCCAGGAGCTTGCCCGCGCCTATGCCTCTTCGGATGTCTTCGTGTTCCCGAGCTTGACCGACACTTTCGGCCTTGTCCTGCTCGAGGCCCTGGCGAGCGGTGTTCCGGTCGCGGCCTTCCCGGCGAGCGGCCCCATGGACGTGCTCACCGAGCCCGACATCGGCGCCATTGATTGGGATCTGCAAGCTGCCTCGCTTGCGGCGCTTGGGCTCGATCGCCGCGCGGCACGGGCGCATGCGCTCCGTTACAGTTGGGAAAATTCGGCGCGGCAGTTCATCGACAACGTGCTCATCGCGCACCACCGCAAGCTGCCTGAGCGGCGGCGACGCTGGCGCCGCAATCGGCAAAAGAAAACGGCCCGGTTGGGGGGAAACCGGGCCGCTTCACTCTCATGCGTCAGTTTGGGGGACGCTTGGGGGATCTCGCGTCTGCCAAGAGATGGTTAGCGACCCCTTAAACTTCAAGAACCCCGCAGCAAAATCCGGCGTCCAAGAAGCTAAGTCTCGGAAAGATTTTGCGAAAAAATTTTCAAGCAAACGGCTGAATCCGGGGATTGCCGGGAGCTTTTTCGGCACGGTGGCGAAGCTGGCCCGCTTAAGGTAAGGGCATCAGCCTGAAGGGGCGACTCAACAGTGATTGGCTAGCCTTACATGCCGGGTTTGGCGCGCTTTGAGGTCACCCCGCTCGCCTGGCGGCTTGGCTTTCTCTACGCCGCCTTGTTTCTAGTCCTCGGCTGCCTCCTGCCCTACATGCCGGTGTGGCTGCAGTGGCGAGGCCTCGACGCAGACGCGATCGCGTTTATACTCGCAACGCCGCTCTTCGCCCGCATCCTGTTCACGCCGGTGATCAGTTTTGCCGCCGATTGGTCCGGAGCCCGCCGCACCGTCCTCATCTTTCTCGCCTGGGGATCGCTCCTGTCCTTCCTGCTGCTTTGGGCGTCTGGCAGCTTCTGGCAGATGTTTCTCGCCACGCTGCTGTTCGGCTTCAATTGGACGACCATCATGCCGCTGATCGAGGCCGTGGCGGTGACCGGCGTACGCAGCGCGGGCCTCGACTATGGCAGGGTGAGGCTTTGGGGCTCGGGCAGCTTCATCCTCGCGAGCTTTGGTTGTTGGCTTGCTCATCGGCGCCTTCGGCCCCGCCTCGGTGCTTCCGTTTCTGGTCGTGGCGACGGCGCTGATGATCGTCGGCGTCTACCTCCTGCCGCGCGACATCGCGAGCCGGGCCTCGCCAAGCCCGCCCGCGCTTCGCCGCATCAGCCTCGCCGACGCCGTCAAGCTCGCCCACTCGCCATCGTTCCTGTTGTTCCTGCTCGCGGCGAGCACCATCCAGGCAAGCCACGCGCTCTACTACACCTTCGCCACGCTGCATTGGCGCGCCCAAGGCTTCGCCGACGGCACCATCGGCGCGCTCTGGGCGCTCGGCGTCATCGCCGAGATCGTGTTGTTTGCGGCCTCAGGGCCGGTCCTCGCCAGATGGGGTGCCGGCAGGATGCTGCTCGCCGCCGGCATTGCCGCGGCGGTCCGCTGGGGGCTGATGACCTTCGATCCGCCGCTCTGGGCGACGCTGCTGTTGCAATGCCTGCACGCCATGAGCTTTGGCGCCGCGCATCTTGCCGCGATCCATTTCTTGAGCCAGGCGGTGCCCGAGGACCGCGGCGCGACCGCCCAGGGCCTCTATGCCGCGGTGGTCGCCGGCCTCGTTCTCGGGCTCGTGACCATCGCCTGTGGGCCTCTCTATCGGAGCCTCGGCGGCGAGGCCTATGCCGTCATGGCGCTGCTCGCCGTGGCCGGCGCGGCGAGTGCTGTTCTTCTGATGCGGCGCTGGCGAGGCGAGCGCGGGGTCGGGCCCATCCAGGTTCAGCCCCAGAGCGCGGCCGGCGGCGGCATGACCGTGCCTGAGCTGTAAGAGAGGCCGGGGACGCGGTCGCGGTCGAGCAGCAGCGGCCCATCGAGATCGACGAAGTCGGCGCCTTGCGCGAGCAGCAGGGCAGGGGCCATGGCGAGCGAGGTCGCCACCATGCATCCAACCATGATCTTGAGCCCGAGCCTTCGCGCCTCGGCCGCGGTGGCGAGGGCTTCGGTCAGCCCTCCGGTCTTGTCGAGCTTGACGTTCACGGCGTCGTAGCGCTTGGCGATTGTTGCTAGCGAAGCCCGGCCATGCACCGACTCGTCGGCGCAGAGCGGAACCACCCGGGCGATGTGCTGCAACGCCTCGTCGTCGCCGGCGGGCAGCGGCTGCTCGATCAGCTCGACGCGAGCCGCCTTTGCCGCTGCCAGCAGACGTTCGAGGTCAGACGCACGCCATGCCTCGTTGGCATCGGCGATCAGCCTCGCATCGGGGACAGCTTGGCGAACGGCGGCAAGACGCTCCTCGTCACCATCGCCGCCAAGCTTGAGCTTGAGCAGGCGATAGTGTGCCGCAGCCAGCGCCCGCGCCGCCATGTCCTCCGGCGAAGTGAGCGAGATGGTGAAGGCCGTCTCGACCGCATGCAGCGGCGCAAGGCCGGCGAGTTCGGCAACGCTCCGCCCCGACATCTTCGCTTCGAGGTCCCATAGCGCGCAGTCGAGCGCGTTGCGCGCGGCGCCAGGCGGCAACATGGCCTGAAGGTGTGTACGGTCGAGCCCTTGCGCGATCGCCGGCGCGCAAGCCTCGATCGCCTGCGCCACGCCCTCCACGCTCTCGCCGTACCGAGCGTAAGGAACGCATTCGCCATGCCCCTCAAAAGCGCCGTCGCGGATCGTCGCCACCACCACCACAGCCTCGCGCTTCGAGCCGCGGGAAATGGTAAATCCGCCGCGGATCGGCCAGCGTTCGAGGCTGACGCTCAACTCTCTATCCGGCTTCATGCGCGTCTCCGGGGGTGAGCATAGCGCCTTTCTTTCTCCGGCTTTTTCGGTCAAAACAAGCCACTCTCGCCAAGACCGCCGTCATTCGGGCTAAGCTTCATGCTGAAACGCGACCATACGCTCAGCCTCTCCACCCAAGCGCGCGCGCCTGGCTTCCGCGTCGAACTCCGCGGCACGACGTTTCGCCTTATCGCAAGCGGCGTCTGGACCGTCGCCGAGGCCACCAAGCTCGATACCGCGCTCAAGCGCTTGCGCGTGCCGATCCCGCCGACGCCCGACTTCACCGGCGAGATGGATATCGCCGGCATCGCCGAGATCGACACCGCCGGCGCGTTGCTGTTGCAGCGAACGGCGGCGTCTTGGGAGGCGGGGGGCCTGCGCACCCGCTACGCCGGAGCGACCGAAAGCTTCCGCATCCTCATCGAG
>DATDLA010000303.1:0-3086 GCA_036519535.1 Methyloceanibacter sp. | reverse complement strand
ATGGATCGGCACCGACACTTCGTGGTTGCGCAAGGCCGCGAGATCCGGATTCCACCGGCGTTCGACCTGGGCGCGGATGTAGTCCTTCACGCTGAACGGGCCCTCAAGCCCCGAGGTGATGTCGTCGTTCTTTGCCACTTTGTCCGGCCCTGCTGCGCCATTCTTCTCGCTCGGCGTAGTCACGTCCGGCTGGCGCAGCTTCGCCAGAGTCTCAAGCTTGGCTTTCAGCGCGTCGGTGACCGGCTCGCTCAAGCGCGCGGCCCCATCCGCCGTTACGTCCGAGGGGCGAGCGGCGTCGGGTTGCGGCAAGGCGGCCGTCCACGGCTCGGCTGGGGCGGATGCGCTCTGATGCGTGATCTCGACCTCGACGGGCACGATTTCGAGCCCACCCTCCGACCCTTCCGTGCCGAACACGCCCACGACGAGCAGGAAGGCCAAGGCGATGCCGTGCAGGACCACGGAAAGCGCAAAGCCTACGGCCCTCTCTCCGCCTTGCGCTTCGCTTGGGCCCACAGGCCCGATCCGCAAGGACTCTTCATCCCCAAGGTCCATGGCCCATCTTAACCCACTTCCCCACCCCCTGCGGCGCTTCTTGCCAGGCTTGTCGTGAAGCCGCGGAAGCCTGCCCTGGCGCGGCGGCAAGAAATCTGATGTATCCTTGAGCCATGGAGAGTTCCGCGCGCCGGCGCTCAGTGCCGGTCAATATTGGTGGTGTGATGGTCGGCGGTACCGCGCCAATCGTGGTGCAGTCCATGACCAATACCGACACCGCCGACGTCGATGCCACCGTGGCCCAGGTCGCGGCCCTTGCGCGCGCGGGCTCGGAGCTCGTGCGCATCACCGTGGACCGGGCCGAGGCTGCCGCCGCCGTCCCGCATATCCGGGAAAAGCTCGATGCCCGCGGCGTCGACGTGCCGCTGATCGGCGACTTCCACTATAACGGCCACACGCTGCTCGCCGAATATCCGGCTTGCGCCGAAGCTCTCGCCAAATACCGCATCAATCCCGGCAATGTCGGCTTCAAGGACAAGCGCGACCGGCAGTTCTCGGCCATCGTCGAGATTGCCATACGCAACGACAAGCCGGTGCGCATCGGGGTGAATTGGGGAAGCCTCGACCAGGACCTGCTCACCCGCCTCATGGACGAGAATGCGAGGGCGCCCGAGCCCAAGGACGCCCGCGCGGTGATGCATGAGGCGATCGCGCAGTCGGCGTTGCTGAGCGCCGAGCGCGCGGTTCAGCTGGGGCTCGGCCCCGACAAGATCGTGCTCTCGGCCAAGGTCAGCGCCGTGCAGGACCTGATCCAGGTCTATGCCATGCTCGCCGGGCGCTGCGACCTTGCGCTGCATCTCGGGCTGACCGAGGCCGGCATGGGGTCCAAGGGCATCGTCGCCTCCTCCGCCGCGCTTGCGGTGCTGCTGCAGCAGGGTATCGGCGACACCATCCGCATCTCGCTCACGCCGGAGCCGAACGGCGACCGCACGCTCGAGGTGAAGGTCGCCCAGGAGCTGCTGCAGAGCATGGGCTTCCGCAGCTTCGTGCCGCTCGTCGCCGCCTGCCCCGGCTGCGGGCGCACCACCTCGACCACCTTCCAGGAGCTTGCCCGCGACATCCAAGATTTCATCCGCGACTCGATGCCCGAGTGGAAGCGCCGCTATCCAGGCGTGGAGACGCTGACCGTCGCGGTGATGGGCTGCATCGTCAACGGGCCAGGCGAATCGAAGCACGCCGATATCGGCATCTCCCTTCCCGGCACCGGAGAGGCACCTGCGGCGCCCGTGTTCATCGACGGCAAGAAGGCGGTGACCTTGCGTGGCCCCGGCGCCGCCGCCGAGTTCAAGCAGATGGTGCTCGACTATATCGAACGCCGCTTCGGGCAAGTCGGCCGAAGCCGTACCGCCGCGGAGTAGCATGGGGCTCTGCCCGCTCCTAATGCAGCGCGGGAGGCGTAGCCGACCCGGCGAGCTGAGAGGTCAGGTTCACCACCAGCGCGATCACGGTCGTGTTGAAGAAGAACGACAACAGCCCGTGCAGCGTCACCACGCGGCGCATCTTCCGCGAGCAGACCTCGACGTCGGAGGTCTGCGCCGTGGTGCCGACCACGAAGGAGAAATAGACAAAATCGAGATAGTCGGGGATGCGCTCGCCCGCAAATTTTAGGCCGCCGCCGGAGCCATTCGAGGCCCTGCGGCTCTCGCTGTGAAACTCATGGGCGTAATAGAGCGCAAACACCAGATGCACGAGGAACCACGACACCGCGATCGTCGAGAAGGAAAGCGCGAATTTCAGCGTACGGTCGCTGGGATCATCGTTGAGCGCCGAGAGCTGCGCGACGATGGCGAGCACCATCGCGACCGAGGCAAAGATGGTGAGAATGAGCAGGACCGTGCGGCTCTCTTCCTCAAGGCTCGCCTGCCGCTTGATGCCGGCGACCTCGCATCTCAACATCATAATGACAATGAGCACGACGTAGAGCCAGCCGGCGACATTCCAGGCCGCCAGGATGCGCGTGATGTTGTTATTGAGCGGCAGGAACTGCCAGGCGACCAGGCCGACGATCACGGCGATAATGAACCTGATATGAGCATGCAGGTGCTCATACAAAGTGTGCCGTCGTTCGCTCGGCGTTGCCCTGTTCGCCTTTGCCGGTTTCTTGCCGCGCGCCATCTTAAAGGCCATGCGGGATTTGCACGGTCCCGTCAACTGTGCCGCAAGGCGGCGAAATGACGACCGTCCGCTCCCCGTCGCCTAAGCGTCAATTCTGAATGGCGTCGCCGACCAGGCCGACGGTCAGCGCAATCACCGTGACGTTGAAGAAGAACGACATGATGCCGTGCAGGGTCACGGTACGGCGGATCCGCTTCGAGCTGATTTCCACGTCCGACACTTGCGTCGCCGTGCCGATGGCAAAAGCGAAATAGACGAAGTCCCAATAGGTTGGCTCAGTGTCGTGGGGGAAGATCAGGCCACCGCCGGTCGTATCGTGCTCGGCGTAGAATTCGTGCGCGTAATGGAGCGCGAACATGGTGTGGATGAAGGCCCAGGACAGCATGATCGTCAGCAGCAGGAACGCGAGGCCGGGCAGC
>DATDLA010000302.1:0-6490 GCA_036519535.1 Methyloceanibacter sp. | reverse complement strand
ACGTCCGGCGATACGACGATGAGGTTGTTGGCGTCGAAGTGCTGGCGCATGTCCTGCACCATCACTGGCGCGGCGAACAGATTGTCAGTCGGGATATCGAAGAAGCCCTGAATTTGCCCGGCATGCAGATCGAGGGTGAGCACGCGGTCAGCGCCGGCGCGGTCTATCATGTTGGCGACAAGCTTGGCAGAGATCGGCGTGCGCGGACCCGGCTTCCGGTCCTGGCGGGCATAGCCGAAATAGGGAATGACGGCGGTGATGCGCCGCGCCGAGGCGCGCTTCAGCGCATCGATCAGGATCAAGAGCTCCATCAAGTGGTCGTTGGCGGGCGCCGAGGTTGACTGTATGACAAACACGTCCTCGCCGCGCACGTTCTCTTGCACCTCGACGAAGATTTCCATGTCCGCGAAGCGGCGGACGATGCATTTGGCCAGAGGAGTCTTGAGGTAGGCCGCGATCGCCTCGGCGAGCGGGCGGTTGCTGTTGCCTGCAACCAGTTTCATCGGACCCCGCTCCTTAAGCCGTCAGAGCCTTGCACCGGCGAGCTTAAGCAGCGCCAGAAGGCTCGCGCATTTAGCAAGGCTGAAGGGGCGCTGTAAACTCACGGCAGCAAGCGCTTGTGGATGGGCCCTTGTCTCAGCCGCTCGGCTTGGGCAGGAGCTTGATGATACCGTCGGCGGCGGCGCCGGCCGCGGCGTCGGCTACGGCGCCCCACGGGCCATCCAGCGAGCCTTTGGGAATATTGTTCTGTTGGGAGACGGTGCCGACCCTCTTGCCGTTCGGATCGAGCACCTGCCAGTCGATGCGGATGCTCTGTTTGCCGCCTGAGCCGTCGGTCACGCTGACGATTCCCTTAACGGTGTAGGTGTTGCCGGTCTGGACGGTCGCAAGCTTCACACCCTTGGCGTAGAGCCGCTTTTTGATCGCGGCGGTGAGGGATTTTGTTCCATCGCCTGGAGCCCCCGAGACCGGTGCAACGATAGTCGTCACCGGGCCTTTCGGGCGGGCGGCAGGCGGCGCCGCGGCGGTCTCAGGCGCACTGGCGCTGGGCGCAGGTCGCGGACTCGGTTCCGATGCGGCCGGGGGAGGGGAGCCGCCACCTGACATGCTGGCGGCGATTTGTGGGGCGATCATGACAGCGAGACTGTGCAGCGCCGCGCTGTCCACACCGCTCCAGGGATCAGCCCCCGAGCGGCGGGCGATGAGCTGCTCGCCCGAAACGCGCCCGACGCGCTGGCCCTTGGTGTCGGTAATGTCCAAAATATAGGAGATCTTGGCGCCCTTCCGCTCGCTGGTCGCCACGAGATAGCCCTTCAGCGTGTAAGGCGAGCCGGTGCCGTCTGGCGTTATCGTCAGCTTGTTGTCGCTGCCGGCGCCGGCAAGCTCCTGGGCAAATTGTTTCGCAATGTTCGGCGGAGCGCCGACGATCGGGGCGAGGTCCATGCGGGTCGAGGAGCGGCCGAAGAGCCTGCTGGTGGCGTCGCTGAAAAAGCCGGCTTTGGCGATACCCGCGAACCCGCCGGCGTATAGCCCGAAGACAACCGCAGCGGTCAACGCCGTGGTTGCGATACGCCTGAGCCGGCGGCGCACGCATGATGGAGTCGCGCCCAACAAATACTCCCTCTGTTGGCCGCAAAGCCCCTTCGCGACAGCGCTCAAGTACAAGCGGCGGGGCTTCCAAACCTCGCCCAAACAATAGATTACCTGCCCTGCTTGCGTCCAGCTTAAGGATGGATGGCGAGCGGCCCACACCGCCTATGGTGAACGAGGATCAAGCGAGGACGATGGCAGAAATTTGGCGCCCATAGTCTTCCTCGCCGTGGTGCTGCGACCGGCGATAGCTGAACAGGCGGGTCTCGTCGCAATAGGTGCAAAGCCCGAGGTCCGAGACGGTGCCAACACCGGCGCGCGCAAGGCGCTCGGCTACATAGCCGGCAAGGTCGAAATGGGGTTCGCCGGAGCCGTCGTCGGTCATGAAGAAGGATGAACTCTCAGGCTCCTCGGCAAGGAAGCGCCCGACATAGTCTAATCCAACCTCATAGGCCCATTGCGAGATGGTGGGACCGATGACCGCCACCATGCGCTCAGGCTTTGCACCGAGCTCTTCCATGGACGCGACGGTGGCTTCGACGATGCCGAGCAGCGCGCCGCGCCAGCCGGCATGGGCGGCGGCAATGACCCGCGCTTCCGGATCGCAAAAAAGCACGGGCGCGCAATCGGCGGTCAGAGTTCCGATGGCGAGGCCAGGTGTGCGCGTGACCAGGGCATCGGCTTCGGCCACGTCGCTATTCCAGGGCTGGTCGACGATCACCGCTGTCGCGCTGTGGATCTGATAGAGCGTCAACAGGCGCTCGGGCGGCACGCCCAAGGTCTCGGCCACCAAAGTGCGGTTCTGCCGCACATTCTCTGCGTCGTCGCCGGAGCCGAGACCGCAATTGAGCGAACCATAAATGCCTTTCGAAACGCCGCCTTGGCGGGTGAAGAATCCGTGGCGGATGCCGTCACAGATCTCGAGGGTCGAGGCGCAGAACATGGCCCTGTCGGGTGTCACCATGGCCGGTCAGTTCAAGATAGGGTCAAATGCTCTGGGCTGAAAGGTGGTGGCGGGGCAAGACGGGCGTTCGTGAGCGCGAGCACCTTGAATAGCACGCCCATCTGCCTGGGATCGACGAGCCGCGATGCGCCTGAAACAATGGCTTTGGCTTGCGCCGGGGTAGCGCGCTGGAGCAGGCGATTGCGGCGCTCGCCAAGGCCGAGCTTGAGCAGGAATCCTCCTTGCGGCATCGAGCCGTAGGGCTGCAGTCCGAGTGCGCTCGCCTGCCGCCTCAGATCGGCGAAATCGACATGCGCGGAGAGATCGGCGCTTCCCGGATCGGCAAGCGGCGCGGCAAAGCGATGGCCGCGCACGGCTTGCAGCGTGTCGCCGAAACCGGTTTCGTCGTGACCGTAATCGATGATGAGAGCGGCAAGGGGGGCAAGAGCGGCGCGGCGAGCAAGTTCACGCAAGAGGGTCTGCGCCGCGGGCCTCGTTTCGAGGATGGAACCATCCGGCGCCGGGTCAGGGAGGTCGCACGCTTGATCGCCGGGCGTGAGCTTCTCGCCTTCGGTGAAGCAAAAGCCGCCTCTGCCGTCGCCCGCGACCAGACGCTCGTGCCAAGCGCCGTCGCGGCGGATGAACTGCTGGACGGGAAGGGCATCGATGAATTCATTGGCGAGCACGATGAGCGGGCCGTCCGGCAACTCATCCAGCCTCGCGTGCCAGCGAACCGGCAACGGCGCCTCGCGGAGAGTGTTTCGCTCCGCCTCCGCCATGACGCGGCTTGTCTCGATAAGCGTGACAGAGACGGCATCGAGGACTTTCGGCACGCCACGCCAGGCGCGGAGGGCATCGGCCATCAAGGCGCCGCGCCCAGGCCCAAGCTCGGCGACGGTCAGGCCGCGTGGCGCGCCCATCGACCGCCAGACGGCAACGGCCCACAGGCCGATCAGCTCGCCGAAGATCTGGCTGATCTCAGGCGCGGTGATGAAGTCGCCAGCGCCGCCAATCGGCTGGCGCGAGGTGTAGGCACCTGATGCAGCATCGGACAGGCAAGCCTGCATGAAGGCTTCGACGCTCAGCGGACCACTCTTGGCGATGCGCGCGTGCAGTCTTGCCGCAAGCGAGAGGTCGTCGCCGGCCTCGCGGGCAAGAGCGCGCATCATGGCGCGAGCGCCGGTTTTAACTGCGCGCGGCGGACCAGCCAAAGGCCAAGCAGGATCATGGGAATAGAATAGACGATGCCAGGCGTGAGGACACCAATGTCGAGCGGGTGTCCCGCATGAGGCTCGCGGAAAAACTCCACGAAGCTGCGGAACAGACCATAGAAGACAAGGAACAGCCCGAAGATCGTGCCGGGGCGGGTCAGGGCCTTGTAGCGATAGGTGGCGACGGCGAGGATGATGAAAAGCACGACGCCCTCGAGCGCCGCCTCATAGAGCTGGCTCGGATGGCGTGGCGCATCGCCGGCGCCGGGAAACACCATGGCCCAAGGCACGTCGCTTACCCGCCCAACCACCTCGGAATTGATGAAGTTGGCGATGCGGCCGAAGAACAGGCCGAAGGGCGTCGCCGCCGAGGCGATGTCGCCAAGCGACAGCGGGTTGATGCTCTTGGCGCGGGAGAAGAAATAGACCGCGGCGACGACGCCGAGCAGTCCGCCGTGGAAGGACATGCCGCCGGTCCAAACCGCGGGAATTTCGAGGGGGTTCGCCCAGAAATAGCTCGGCTCATAGAAGAGAACGAAGCCGAGCCTGCCGCCGAGCACGATGCCGAGCGTGATCCACAAGAGAAAATCGTCGGCCTGGCTGATGGTCATCGGCGGCTTGCCGTTCCACAGGTCGGGGCGCGAGAGGAGATAGCGCCCGTAGAGCCAGCCGAGCAGGATGCCGGCCATGTAGGCGAGGCCGTACCAGCGAACGGCGAGCGGCCCGATCTCGAACGCAATCGGATCGATGACGGGGTAGGGGATAACGAAAAGCGGCATGTGGCCCCGAGAAGTCCGCGGACGGCTGGACCCTTCACTGCTAGCCCCCAGGCTGTCAAGGCGGCGTGGCGCCCTGTCTCCCGCTTGATCGAGAAGGCACGGAACCCCATAGTTTAGCGACTAGGCCGTCTTCAAGGGTGCATGCATGACGCAAACAACCGGCAGGTTCTTCGACGAGCTCGGCAAGCTCATCACCGACGCGGCGGGCGCGGCGCAGGGC
The DNA here is from genome assembly GCA_036519535.1 of Methyloceanibacter sp. Lineage (GTDB taxonomy): Bacteria > Pseudomonadota > Alphaproteobacteria > Rhizobiales > Methyloligellaceae > Methyloceanibacter. Next base: position 1,747 of record DATDLA010000302.1, on the reverse strand, counting down.
GTGCGCAAGGAGATCGAAAGCGTCGTGCGTGCCCAGGCGGAAACCATCTTGCGCGAGCTCGATGTCGTTCAGCGCGAAGAGTTCGAGGCGGTGAAGGCCATGGCGCAAAAGGCGCGGGAGGAGAACGAGCAGCTGAAGCAGCGTATCGCTCTGCTCGAAGAGATGCTGGAGGAGTTTGAAGCCGGGATCACGGAGCCGCCGACGCCCCGCCCGGTACGCCGGCAAAAGAAGGTCAAACGCAGCTATTGACTGTTCCGGCCAAGCTGCGAAAGCGCGGGCCAAGCGAATCGGACTCCTCGCCAGCGCTCGCCGGCAAGCGTCATCCACAACTATCTTTGCAGCGTCCACAGCATTTTGAGTCGGCGAGTCCGGGCGCCGTTGGTGGGCGCACAAACTCCGATATATAACTGATTCACAATCTGATTCGCGGCGGCGTGACGCGTGCGCGGGAACTCTGAGAGGCCACAGAGAAACACGCATGGCAACGATACAGGCAAACTACGACCATTTCACCAACCCGGTGGACATGGTCGAGCATATCGCTACCATCCATGACTGGACGTTCGAGCGAAGCGCTCCCGACGAGCTGACGCTGTCGGTCTCGGGCTCCTGGTGCGACTATCACCTCTCGCTCACCTGGCGGGACGATCTGGAGGCGCTGCACCTTGCTTGCGCCTTCGACTGCAAGGTGACGAAGCCCAGGCTGAACGAGATCTACCGTCTGATCGCGCTGATCAACGAGCAGCTCTGGCTGGGGCATTTCGACCTGTGGAAGGAGGACGGCATGCTGCTCTATCGGCACGGCTTGCTGCTTGCCGGCGCCAAGACCCATGTCGGCCAATGCGAGGCGCTGCTGCGCGGCGCGCTCGAAGCCTGTGAGCGCTACTACCAATCCTTCCAATTCGTGGTGTGGGCCGGCAAGTCGTCTGAGGATGCGCTCGCGGCCACCATGCTCGAGACAGAAGGGCAGGCGTGACCGTCACCCTCGGTGGCCCGCTCCTCCTGGTTGGGGCGGGGAAGATGGGTGGAGCGCTGCTCGCAGGCTGGCTCCGCCAAGGTCTCGATCCAACCCTCGTCTATGTGCAGGACCCGACGCCCGCGCCTGAAGTCGCTGCTTTGATGGCGAGCCACGGGATCCGCGTGCGCCATCAGGCGAAATTGCCGAAGGCTCCCTCGGTGATGGTGATCGCGGTGAAACCGCAGATCATGGACGAGGTACTGCCGACGCTTGGCTCGTCGATAGGGCCGTCGACGGTGCTGCTGTCGATCGCTGCCGGGCGCACCCTTGCCAATCTCGCATCGCATCTGCCGCCGGGTACGCCGATCGTGCGCGCGATGCCCAACACGCCGGCGGCGATCGGGCAGGGGATGACGGTCGCCTGCGCGAGCAGCGAGGTGACGCGGGACCAGGCGCTCCTCTGCAACATGCTGCTCGAAGCAGTGGGCGACGTGATCTGGATGGACGACGAGAGCCTGATCGATGCCGTCACGGCGGTCTCGGGCAGCGGACCGGCTTATGTGTTCCTGCTCGCCGAATGTTTGACGGAGGCAGGGGTTGCCGAAGGCCTCGAGCCTGAGTTGGCCGCGCGGCTGGCGCGAGCAACGATTGCCGGCGCCGGCGAGCTCCTGCGCCGCTCCGATCTTTCGCCGGCGGAGCTCAGAGAGAACGTCACCTCGCCCAAAGGCGTGACGGCCGAGGCGCTCGCCGTGCTGATGGGCAAAGACGGTCTAAGCGATCTCCTCAAAC
>DATDLA010000301.1:0-5254 GCA_036519535.1 Methyloceanibacter sp. | reverse complement strand
GAGCCATTTCCGAGAACGGGTGGCGATAAGCCCTCGCGGCCGGAGCAACGGGCCACCTCGGGCCGCTTCTTCTCCCCCGCCTGAGTTGGAAGACTCAGGTCCTTAACTGCGGGCCTTTCGCCATGCGGAACAGGTGGTAAGCGGGGAAAGGGGCGGAAGCGATGCCGCTAAGCGGGGCGCCGAGAGGCTACCCACTAAAAACAGGACGCGGCCGCTTGGCGCCCCGCATCCCTCGCTCTTTGACATGAGCCGGACGCTGGGCAGCGCCGCGGCAACAGAGTCGCATGTCTCATCACAGCGCAGCAACAGACTCCATACCTCCCCCTTGTGGGGAGGTATGGCGTAGGAGGCAGCTTGCGTCACCCCCGGCGAACGCCGGGGTCCAGTTCTTTGCTTCGCGCCTCCGGCGCGAGCTGGATACCGGCTTCCGCCGGTATGACGACCGAAAGGGGCCTTGACTCTGGGGCTCGGCGGCAAGATATAAGGAGTTCTTTATATCTTTATCAGGCGAAAAATAGCGGAGACGGCATGAACTACCACGTCAGGGACATTGGGCTGGCCTCCTGGGGTCGCAAGGAAATCGACATCGCCGAGACCGAGATGCCGGGGCTCATGGCGGTGCGCGAGGAATACGCCGCGAAGAAGCCGCTGAAGGGCGCGCGCATCGCAGGCTCGCTGCACATGACCATCCAGACCGCGGTGCTGATCGAGACGCTGAAGGCGCTCGGCGCCGATCTCCGCTGGGCCTCCTGCAACATCTATTCGACGCAAGACCACGCCGCCGCGGCCATCGCCGCCGCCGGCGTGCCGGTGTTCGCCTTCAAGGGCGAGAGCCTCGAAGATTATTGGGAGTACACCCACAACATCTTCGAATGGGCCGACGGCGGCACGCCGAACATGATCCTCGACGACGGCGGCGACGCCACCCTCCTCATCCATCTCGGCGTTAGGGCCGAGAAGAGCGACACCGCCTTCCTCGACAAGGCGACCAACGAAGAGGAAGAGGTGCTGTTCGCCGCCATCAAGCGCAGGCTTGCGGAGAAGCCGGGCTGGTACTCGAAAATCGCCGCCAATGTTCGCGGCGTGACCGAGGAGACCACCACCGGCGTGCATCGCCTCTACGAGATGCAGAAGAAGGGCACGCTGCTGTTCCCGGCGATCAACGTCAACGACAGCGTCACCAAGTCGAAATTCGACAACCTCTATGGCTGCCGCGAGAGCCTGGTCGACGGCATCCGCCGCGGCACCGACGTGATGATGGCGGGCAAGGTGGCCATGGTTGCCGGCTTCGGCGATGTCGGCAAGGGCTCCGCTGCGAGCTTGCGCAACGCCGGCTGCCGCGTGCTCGTGGCGGAGGTCGATCCGATCTGCGCGCTGCAGGCGGCGATGGAGGGCTACGAGGTGACCACCATGGAGGACGCCTCACCCCGCGCCGATATCTTCGTCACGGCGACCGGCAACAAGGACGTGATCACCATCGAGCACATGCGCAAGATGAAGGACCGCGCCATCGTCTGCAATATCGGGCACTTCGATTCGGAGATCCAGGTGGCGGCCTTGCGCAATCTGAAATGGGAGAATGTGAAGCCGCAGGTCGACGAGATCGAGTTCCCCGACGGCCACCGCATCATCCTGCTGTCCGAGGGGCGGCTGGTAAATCTCGGTAACGCCATGGGCCATCCGAGCTTCGTGATGAGCGCCTCCTTCACCAACCAGACGCTCGCCCAGATCGAGCTGTGGACCAATCCGAAGGCGTACAAGAAAGAGGTCTACACCCTGCCGAAGCAGCTCGATGAGAAGGTGGCGCGGCTGCACCTTGCCAAGGTCGGCGCCAACCTCACCAAGCTCACCGAGGAGCAGGCAGACTATATCGGCGTGCCGGCGGAAGGCCCCTACAAGCCCGACTACTACCGCTACTGAGCGCGCCGTCATGGTTCGAGGCAGCCGACCGTCACATTGCCACGGCGCTGTCATCGTCCTGGCAAGGTTGGCTCCGAACATGCGTGCCACAGTGGGCAAGAGTCGCCGATGTGAGTAAGCTAGTGTGATTCGCCTTCAAGGCTCGCAGGGGCACGCGCGCCGTCGCCCGCTCAAGTCTGTGGCAGCGTTCAAGCACGATGGAGCGCGGGGGCCATGGGCGAAGGGTGGGGGGCACGAGGGACCATGCGCACGAGGAGCGAGGCTGCACCGCTTTTGAGGTGGACGCTGGCGCGCCTTGGCTTGAGCTTGCTGGCGCTGGTCGCGGCTCCCGTGGCCGGCCATGCGGCCGATCCGCTGGTGCCGCTAAGCGCGGTCTACGACACCCGCATGCTGCTCACACTTGGCATCACCCTCGGCATCATCGCCTTTTCCATCGGCAGCGCGCTCGCTTGCTTGCGGGCGACGCAGTCCGCGCTAAAGGCGCGCGACGCGGCGACGCTCGAGGCCGAGCGCTATCGGGCAAGCGAGAGCATGCTCGAGACCATCCTGTCAGCAGAGCCGCAGGTGCTGTTGACCTGGACCGCGGAGGCTGGCCCGCGCGTGCACGCGGCGAGCCTTCCCCACGGGCTCGGCGTGCCGCCTGAGCCAAACCGCCTGTTGCGCTTCGAAGAGTGGCTCGACGAGGCATCGGCCGCCGAGCTGACCGATTCCATGCAAGCTCTGGCCGATCGCGGCGAGGCCTTCAACCTCATGATCAGGACCGAGCGGCAGAGGCATGTCGAGGTCGACGGCCGCGCCGCCGGCGGCATGATCATGCTGAAAGTGCGCGACGTTGCCGGCCAGCGGCTCGAGCTTGCCGGCCTCGGCGAGCAGCACCGCAAGCTCGACACCGAGGTCGCCTCGCTGCGCGCTCTGCTCGATGCCCAGACCAAGGCAGGCGACCGGCGCGACGCCAAGGGCAGGGCCTCGGTCGAGACGCGGTTCCGCAGCTTCGACCGTTTGGCCACGGCCTTCGCCGTGTTCGACGCCGACCAGCGGCTCGCCCATTTCAACCAGGCCTATGTCGATCTGTGGCAGCTCGATCCGGCGCTGCTTGCCGCGCGCCCGCGCGACGGCGAGATCCTCGACCGCTTGCGGCAATCGCGGTACCTCCCCGAGAAAGCCGACTACCGGGACTGGAAGAAGAGCTGGCTCTCGGCCTACGGCACCAACTCGCAGCGGGAGGATCAATGGCACCTGCCCGACGGGCGCACGCTGCATGTCGTCGCCGACAGCGCGGCGGAAGGCGGCGTCACCTACCTTTATGAGAATGTCACCGAGCGGCTGGCGCTGGAGAGCCGCTACAACGCGCTGATCCATGTGCAGCGCGAGACGCTCGACACACTGCGCGAGGGCGTGGCAGTGTTCGCGCCCAACGGCAGGCTTCGCCTGCACAACCGCGCCTTTGCCGCCATCTGGCGCTTGAGCCCGGCGCTGCTCGGCAGCGAGCCCCATATCGACGACATCATCTTCGCCTGCCGCCCCCTCTATGACGACGCTCAGGAATGGGAGCGCACCAAGGCCGCGGTTACCGCCATCTTCTCCGAGCGTCGCTCCTATGAGAACCAATTCGACCGGCCGGACGGCACGGTCATCACGAGCGCCGCTCTGCCGCTCCCCGACGGCGGCACGCTTATCACCTACAGCGACGTTACCGACTCAAAGCGCGTGGAGCGCGCGCTGATCGAGCGCAACGAGGCGCTGGAGACAGCGAGCAGAGTCAAGAGCGCCTTCGTCAGCCACGTCTCCTATGAATTGCGCACGCCACTCACCAATATCATCGGCTTCACCGAGCTCTTGGCGAGCCCGTCGACCGGCGCCATGAGCGAAAAGCAGCGGGAGTATCTCAGCGACATCCGCACCTCCGGCCAAACGCTGCTCGCCATCATCGACGACATCCTCGACCTCGCCACCATTGACGCCGGCACCTTCGAGCTCAAGCTCGCCCCGGTCAAAGTGCGGGGCGTCATCGACGCCGCGGTTCTGGGCCTTCGCGAGCGGCTGAAGCAGAACCTCATCGAGCTCGATATCAGGATCGAACCTGGCATCGACGAGTTCGTCGCCGACGGCCCTCGCGTGACCCAGATCCTGTATAATCTCCTTGCCAACGCCATCGGCTTCTCAAGCCCGGGGAGCAGAATCGTGCTGTCCTGCCGCCGCGAAGATGACAAGCTTACCTTCACCGTCGAGGACGAAGGCTGCGGCATTCCGGACGAGTATCAGGCCTCGGTGTTCGAACGCTTCGAAAGCCGCGCCAATGGATCGGGCCATCGCGGCGCCGGCCTCGGCCTCTCCATCGTCAAGAGCCTGGTCGAGCTGCATGGGGGCGAAGTGGTGCTCACCTCGACGCAAGGGCGCGGCACGAAGATCAGCGCGCGCCTGCCGCTCGCGCATGAAGCGGCGGCCGAGCCAGAGCCGCGCCGCTACGGATCAAGCCGCGCCGGATGAGCCCAAATTGGAGCCTTGACGGTGTCGACCTCTTCGAGCTCGACCGTCTCGCCCAGCGGCTTGCTCTCGTGCTCAAGCCCGGGGACGTGATCGCGGTGTCAGGGCCGCTCGGCGCCGGCAAGACGAGCTTCGCCAGGTTTCTGCTTGCCCGCCTCGACGTCGAGGGTGAGGTGCCGAGCCCGACCTTCTCGCTGGTGCAGGCTTATACGAGCCCGCGCTTCACCGTGCATCATTGCGACTTCTACCGGCTCGAAGAGCGCGAGCTTGCCGAGCTCGGCCTCGACGATCTCTTGCCAAGCTCGGTGACCATCGTCGAATGGCCAGAGCGCGCCGGCGACTGGCTTCCGGCTGACCGGCTCGACATCGCCATGGACGTGACGGCGGAGCCCTATCGCCGGCGTATCGTGCTCACCGGACACGGCAGCTGGGCCCCGCGGCTTGAGCGCTTGCAAGCACTCTCCCGCTTCATTGCCACGACCCCTTACGCCGACGCTGTCGCCGAATATCTGCAAGGCGACGCCTCGACGCGCTCCTATGCGCGCCTCGTGCTGCCGGACCGCAGCGCCATTTTGATGAACGCCCCGCGCCAGCCTGACGGACCGCCGATCCGAAACGGCAAGCCTTATAGCGCGCTCGTGCATCTCGCCGAGGACGTCACCCCCTTCGTCGCGGTTGGCCATGAACTCAGACGGCGCGGGCTTGCCGCGCCGGCGATCTACGCCTTCGATCTCGATCAAGGGTTTCTGCTGATCGAGGATCTCAGCGACAGGGTGTTCGGCGCCGAGATCGCGCACGGCACGAAGATGGCCGATCTTTACGCGCAGGCCGTTGACGTGCTGCTGGCCAT
>DATDLA010000300.1:0-2321 GCA_036519535.1 Methyloceanibacter sp. | reverse complement strand
CCGATGGTCACTTGCGTGCCGGGATAGAGCTCCTGCACGGCCTCGGCCATGACATGCGCGGCATCGTGGCGAATCAGCGCGAGAGCTTCCGGATCTTCGCGGGTGAGAATGCGGATCTGGGCGTCAGTTTTGATCGGCTCGGCGAGGTCCTTGACCTTGCCGTCGAGCGTCATCGCCACTGCCTTCTTGCCGAGCGACTTTGAGATGGATTCGGCAACGTCGCGGCCCGTGACTCCAGGTTTGAAGTCGCGAGCTGACCCGTCTGGAAAGGTAAGGGAAATCATCTTGCTCTCCTCTCACTCCTGCGTACGAGCGCAGGTAAGAGATTGTGGGTTGGGCGGCGCGTTTTAGCTCGATTTGGGCGCCACGTCATCAGGAGACAATGTCCACCGCCCGTAGCGCCACGGGGCGAAGGGGTGATGCTCGGCCCGGAGATCAGGCACGGGATCGAAGCCGTGGCTGCCGAGAGGGTGACAGCGGCACAGGCGCGAGAGCGCGAGCCAGCCACCCTTCCAGGCTCCGTTCTTGTCGATCGCCTCGCGCGCATAGTCCGAGCAGGTCGGCAGATGCCGGCAATTGACCCCGAGCAGAGGCGAGATCGTCCAGCGATAAAGCGCGATGACACCGAGCAGCGGAGCTTTGACGGCGCGGTGCAATGGGCTCATGGATATGGCTCGCCGTTCTTGCGGGTAAACACGAAGCGGCCCCCCTCTTTCCGTGCCAACATGTCGATATCGCTGTACTGGGCCTCCTCATTTTCCATGCGCATGCCGACTTCGAGGTAGAGCACAGGCCCGTCGCTCCGGTTGATCAGGTGATGCCCATCGGCCCTGCCGGCGGGAAAGCCCGCCGCCATGCCGCGCCCAAGGAGTTTCTCCCCGGCGTCGGTGACGAGCGTTACCTCTCCTTCCAGGACATAGATGAACTCGTCTTCTTTTGCGTGCCAGTGCCGCTGAGAGGACCAACTTCCTGGAGCAAGTGTCACGAGATTCACGCCGAACTGCGTCAGCTGAAGCGCGTCGCCAAGGGCGCGCTTCTCGCGGCCGGCCAGCTTGTCGCCGAACGGAGCCGGATAGATGCTGCCCAATCGCGGCGGCACGCTTATGGGATCGAGCCAGGACCGGCTCCCCTCTTCAGGCTCGTCCATCAGGGGCTCCTAATCGATCTCAAGCAGGCTCGGCATGGGCGTGCCCTGCCTGCTCGCTACGCTTAGCCTCGATTTGGGCAATCGCATCCTCCACAGCGTCGAACACCAGCAGCGTCGAGGCGTGGCGCGCCTTGTAGTCCTTGACCGGCTCGAGCGCCGCGAGATCGGCCCAGCGGCCGTTCGGGGGCGGCCCGCCAGCCTTCAGCATCTTGCGCATCGCCGCGCCGACGGAGCGAAGCTCCGCCGCGGTCGAGCCTACGATCTCCCGGCCCATCACGGCGGCGGAGGATTGACCAAGCAAACAGGCCTTCACGCTTTGCCCGTAATCGGTCACCACGTCGCCCTCCATGGAAAGATCGACCGTGACCCGGCTGCCGCAGAGCTTGGAATGGGCCGTCGCCGTGGCGTCCGGATGCGGCAGCCTCTCCGCCCGCGGCATGTTCGCCGCAAGCTCGAGAATGCGCTGGCTATAGATGTCCTCTGGCAAGCTCATTGTCGTCTCAAATTACTGTCAACCATCGTCGCCTTGCGGGCGTTACTCTCGCATTATATATGCAGCCGTGCGGGGATCAGGCAGATCGACGGTCCCAAAGTGACAAAAAGCGTTGACGGACTGGTTATACTATCCTCGGTAGACGATACGGAAACCGGCCCTATTCCTACGCGTTGAGTGAGGCAAGGGAAGTTTGATGGACGCAACGATAAAGAAATTGCCAATTAGACCTCAGGTCGATATCGGCCGCGGCCCAGGCACTACGCGCCCTTCGAGGGAAGAAGCCGAGGAGGCCGTCCGCACGCTTATCGCCTATGCCGGCGACGATCCGACCCGCGAGGGCTTGCGCGAGACGCCCAAGCGCGTGATCAGCGCCTATGACGAGTTTTTCGTGGGCTACCATGAGTGCCCGCTCGACGTCCTGTCGCGCACTTTCGACGAGGTGGCCGGCTACGATGATATCGTCATGCTGCGCGACATCGAGCTGCACTCCCACTGCGAGCACCACATGATTCCCTTCGTCGGCAAGGCGCATGTCGCCTACTTCCCGACCGACCGCGTCGTCGGCATCTCCAAGCTCGCCCGCGTGGTCGAAGTGTTCGCGCGCCGCCTGCAGACCCAGGAGACGATGACCGCGCAGATCGCCGAGACCATCGACAAGGCGCTGAAGCCGAAGGGCGT
>DATDLA010000299.1:0-5067 GCA_036519535.1 Methyloceanibacter sp. | reverse complement strand
GGACCGGCGATCGCATGAGGATTGGGAGAAGCCGACCAGGGGCCGGCCCGCCAGACCTGGTCTGGCGGCGGCAGCAATGTTTCGTAACGCTCTGCAATAATCGCTGCGCTTAGGGTCTCTTTACCGCCGAATTGGTGATAGATTATTCGCCTCGAAGCACAGGCTTCGCGAGCAGGCGCGCTTATGGTTGCACGCGTGTAACCTTGATCAAGCAAGGCTATGAACGGCAGCCCGTTATTTGACCTCTGACGGGACTTTACCGTGAGGCCTCGCGCGTCCCGCCTTAGGCGTGCGCCCGCATCGGACAGTGCGAAAGGTTGGGGAGGGGAGCGCCCCTGATGCAAAAAGCAAGCGGCAAGAAAGGCTATTCGCTTGGCCGTCGCCTCGTGCTGATCGGCGTGCTGCTCGCGCTTATGGTCCTTCTCCCTGTGTTCTGGCACCCGGCCGAGCAGATCATGCAGAGCGAGACGGCAGGTCCGAAAGAGCTTGCCACGCAGCCGGTCAAGCCGGTCGCCGCCAAGCCGGAAAAGGAGCCGCCGAAATCGGTGCCGGTCGAAGCTACGGCCGTTGCCAAAGGACCGCTCACCGAACGGGTCACGGCCGTGGGCAGCCTCCGCTCGGATGAATCGGTGGTGATCAGCTCCGAGATCGCCGGCCGCATCGTCGACATTCATTTCAAGGAGGGGAGGCCGGTGGAGCGGGGCGCGCCGCTGATCACCCTCGACGATTCCGTCTATCAGGCCGAGCTGCATCAGGCCGAAGCCAAGCGGCTGCTCGCCGAGCAAAGCAATCAGCGGGTCACGGAGCTGTTCTCCCGCAAGATCGCGAGCGGGAGCTCCAAGGACGAGGCTGAAAGCAACCTCGCCGTCGCGAACGCCGCCATGGAGCTCGCCAGGGCCCATATCGAGAAGACAAAGATCGTGGCGCCGTTTGCCGGCATCGTCGGCCTGCGCCAGGTGAGCGTCGGCGAATACATCATTCCAGGGCAAGCTCTGGTCGGCCTCGATGCCATCGACCAGATCAAGGTCGACTTCAAGGTGCCGGAAAAATATCTGCCCACTGTTCACACCGGCCAGTCCATCGAGATCAAGGTTGACGCCTATCCGGGAGAGACCTTCAAGGGAGAGGTGTATGCCATCGATCCGCGCGTCGACATCGAGGGCCGCTCCATCTTCATTCGCGCCCGCGTGCCGAACGACGATCAAAAGCTGAGGCCTGGCCAGTTCGCCCGCGTGACGCTGATCCACGAGGTGAAGCCCGACGCGCTGACCGTGCCGGAGGCCGCCATCGTGCCAAAGGGCGAGGACCAATTCGTCTTCAAGGTGGTCGACGGGAAGGCGCAACTCTCCAGGGTCTCGATCGGCACGCGGCGCGAAGGCCGCGTCGAGCTGGTCGAAGGGGTGGCGGCCGGAGAGCTCGTGATCACGGCGGGCCAACTCAAGATCCGCGACGGCGCGGCGGTGACCGTGGTTCCGGCCCAGGAGCCCAAGGCGTGAAGCTTTCCGAGATTTCGATCCATCGCCCGGTCTTCGCGACGGTCATGAGCCTCGTGGTGACGCTCGTCGGCCTCGTCGGCTATAGCCGCTTGAGCGTGCGCGAATACCCCAATATCGATCCGCCGGTGGTGACGGTCACCACAGACTATCCTGGGGCGAGCGCCGCTATCGTCGAAACTCAGGTCACCAAGGTGCTCGAGGATTCGCTCTCAGGCATCGAGGGCATCGACTACCTCACCTCGATCAGCCGCCAGGAAGAGAGCCAGATCACCATCCGTTTCAAGCTCGAGCGCGATCCCGATGATGCGGCCGCCGATGTGCGCGATCGCACCGGGCGGGTAAGGGGACGTCTCCCTGACGAGATCGACGAGCCGGTCATCCAGAAGATCGAGGCCGATGCCCAGCCGATCCTCTACATCGCCTTCTCCAGCGACCGGCACTCGGCGCTCGAGATCACCGATTACGCCGACCGCTACGTCAAGGATCAGCTGCAGACGCTGAGCGGGGTTGCCGCCGTGACCCTGTTCGGCGAGCGCGAATATTCGATGCGCATCTGGCTCGATCCCGAGCGCCTCGCCGCCTACAACCTCACCCCGCAGGACGTCGAGAACGCGCTTCGCAGGCAGAACGTCGATGTGCCCGCCGGCCGCATCGAGAGCGTGCAGCGCGAATTCACCGTGCTCTCCGAGACCGATCTCAAGACGCCGCAGCAATTCGACGATCTCGTCCTCAAGGACGTGAAGGGCTACCTCGTACGCCTCTCGGACGTCGGCCATGCCGAGCTTGGCCCGCTGGACGAGCGCCGCATCGTCCGTTTCAACGGCAAGCCGGCGATCGCGCTCGGCGTGGTGAAGCAGGCGACCGCCAACCCGCTCGACGTCTCCAACGAGGTGCAGGCGGCGATGCCCGGCATCCTCGCCTCGCTGCCTGAAGGCATGATCGCCAAGGTCGCCCACGACAAATCCATCTTCATCCGCGAATCGGTGAGGAACGTCTATGAGACCATCGGCGAGGCTATCGTGCTCGTGGTGCTGATCATTTTTCTCTTCCTGCGCTCCTTCCGCGCCACGCTCATCCCGCTCGTCACCATCCCGGTCTCTCTCATCGGCGCCTTCGCGCTGATGTATATGCTCAACTTCTCCATCAACACGCTCACCTTGCTCGCGCTCGTGCTGGCCATCGGTCTTGTGGTCGATGACGCCATCGTCATGATGGAGAACATCTACCGCCACGTCGAAGACGGCGAAGAGCCGGTCGAGGCGGCGCTGATCGGCAGCAGGGAAATCGGATTCGCCGTGCTCGCCATGACGCTGACGCTTGCCGCGGTCTACGCCCCTATCGGCTTCATGGCCGGCACCACCGGCAGGCTGTTCACCGAGTTTGCCTGGACGCTCGCCGGCGCGGTGATCGTGTCAGGCTTCGTGGCGCTGACGCTCTCGCCCATGATGTGCTCCAAGCTGCTTCACCACAGCGAAAATCACGGCTGGTTCTACCGCGTCATCGAGCGCGGCCTGCGCGGTCTCACCTCCGGCTACCGCGCCCTCTTGCGCGGGGCGCTGAAGGTCAGGCCGTTGGTCCTGCTGGTCGGCCTCTGCGTCGCCGGCTCGAGCTATTTCCTGTTTTCGGCGCTGAAGTCAGAGCTGGCACCGACCGAGGACCAAGGCTTTCTCGTCGGCATCATCCAGGCGCCTGAAGGCGCCACCATCGAGTACACCGACACCTACGCCAAGAAAATCGAGGAGATCTTCGCCAAGGTCCCGGAAACCGAGCGCTATTTCGTGGTCTCCGGCAGGCCCACCGTGTCGCAAGGAACCACCTTCCTGAAGCTCAAGCCGTGGAGCGAGCGCAAGCGCACCCAGCAGCAAATCGCCTCCGACCTCGCACCGCAGATGATGGCGATCCCGGGCGTCGTCGCCTTTCCAAGCAGCCCGCCGCCGCTTGGACAGGGCATCCGCGACAAGCCGATCCAAATGGTGATCCAGACCTCACGGCCTTATGCCGAGCTGCAGGTCATGGTCGATAAGATGCTGGACAAGGCCGCTGATAATCCGGGCCTGGTCAATGTCGATACCGATCTCAAGCTCAACGCGCCGCAGCTCGAAGTGGACATCGACCGCGACAAGGCGGCGGCGGTCGGCGTCGAGGTGGAGACCTTGGGACGCACGCTCGAGACCCTGCTCGGCGGACGCCAGGTCACCCGTTTCAAACGCGAGGGCGAGCAGTACGACGTGATCGTGAAGGTCGCCGACATCGACCGCCGCAACCCCGAAGATTTGCGCCGCATCTATGTGCGCGGGCGGGGCGACACCATGATCCCCTTGTCCAATCTGATGAGCGTAAAGGAGTCGGTGGCGCCGAAGGAGCTGAACCATTTCAACCAGCTCCGCTCGGCCATGATCACCTCGCATCTGGCGCCCGGATACACCTTGAGCGAAGGTCTCGACTATCTGGAGAAGGCGGCCGAGGAGGTCCTCCCGCCCACGGCCCGCATCGACTATGCCGGGCAATCGCGCGAGTTCAAGCAGACGAGCTCGAGCATCTATTTCACCTTCCTGCTCGCGCTTGCCTTCATCTATCTCGTGCTCGCCGCGCAATTCGAGAGCTTCAAGGATCCCTTCATCATCATGCTCACCGTGCCGCTCTCGATCACCGGCGCGCTGCTCGCGCTGTGGTGGAGCGGGGGCACGCTCAACATCTATAGCCAGGTGGGCCTCGTCACGTTGATCGGGCTGATCACCAAGCACGGCATCTTGATCGTGGAGTTCGCCAATCAGCTTCGCGCGCAAGGCCACCCGATCAGGGAGGCGTTGATCTCCTCGGCCACGCTCAGGATGCGCCCGATCCTGATGACCACCGGCGCCATGGTGCTCGGCGCCGTGCCGCTCGCGCTCGCCACCGGCGCCGGCGCCGAGAGCCGCCAGGATATCGGCTGGGTGATCGTCGGCGGACTTTTGGTCGGCACGCTGTTCACCCTGTTCGTGATCCCGGTGGTCTATACCTATCTTGCCAGCCGCACCGTGAAGCACGCGAGCCGCGCCGAAGAGGAGGCGCTTGCCGCGGCCATCGCCGTGCCCAAGGGCAAGCGCCTGCAAGCCGCGGAATAGATCAGGGCGAGCCGGGATTGGCGTCTCGCGCGCGCACGCCCGGTCGTGAGCCAGATGTGGACGTGCCGGAGGGGCTCTCAGGGACGCGCACGGCGCCGATTGTAGCGTCAATCGGCCGGTGCCTCAGCCTTGGCCCATGCCCAAAAAAGAAGAGCCCCGGCGCGGGGATTGCCGAGGCTCGTACGCATTACACAGAACGCACTACCACCCAGACGAAATACAACCGGGCGCGTATAGAATGCCTTGGACCTATGGCAGTTTTGCGACGCTTTCTTGTCGATCTCGCTTTTAACAACAAAGATTTGGCAGTTTCGCCTCACCCCCCATGGTTGATCGTCCAAGGCCCTCTCGCGCCGCTTTAGAGGCTGCCCTTGCGCTTGTGCGCAAGCCCGTGCCATGCAGAATGGACGGGACCTTCCGGCATGTCCGCCAAGAAGTGTCGAGGTGGCCTGAAGATGCGGTGGCGT
>DATDLA010000298.1:0-5560 GCA_036519535.1 Methyloceanibacter sp. | reverse complement strand
ACTCTCCTGATCACGCCGCGCAACGCGTCCTGCGTGAGAAGGTCGTATCGGATCTCGTCGTCTGCCATGGACCTCGTCGCCCCTCCGCGACCTGAGGCAGGGCCCCCGTTAAAAGTGGAGGGCTTCTGTTGCCCGGTGCCCTCCGAAACCGCGCCTAACCCCTGCGAAGAGGCTGGGACTTGATGTTTAGGCTATCGCGCTGACTACGCAGCGAGACGAGCCTCCGCATAGTTGTCGTTTGCAACTATTTGGTTGGCCCGATAACGGCGGTACCATGCCGAGCGAAAGCGCAACCTTTACACCCTCGTCGATCCTGTTTCGCCCCCATTTCAGAAGCCAGAAGTCAGAAACCGGAAACCAGAATGGAGTGGTCAGCTCACCCGCTTGCTCTTCTGGTTTCTGAATTCTGATTTCTGACCTTCTGAGTGGTGGAGGCGCCGGGTACTGCCCCCGGGTCCGAATGGCTTATTACGAAGGCTGTTTATCGCCATATCCGGCTTGCACCGGCCCTCAATATATAAGCCGCTCTGACGGCAAAAAAAAGGTTCATGACTTGGGCATGATGGCGTGGGGATAAACGCGGCCCGCGCTCTTGACACCGTGGCCGAAACTCAGTCGTTGCGCCTCATCTTCACGATCTCGCCGCTCAAAGCGTCGACCTTCATCTCGATCTTATGGCCGCCCGCGTCGCGGCCTTGGACCTCCCAGATGCCGTCGTCGAGCTCGATCTCCTTGATGGTGACGACACCCCTGGCGAGGGCCATGTTGCGTACGTCATCGATGCTGAGGTGCTGGGCGCCGGCAGCGGCGGGCAGGGCGGCCGCGGAAAGGGCGAATAGAACGATCCACAAGAATCGGCGCATGACGGGGTCCCTCTTCGAAGTTTGGGGATGAAGGATGGCTCGCCCGAGCCTATATCGGGGGGAGAATCGTGCCTAGCGCGGGCTCTTGCCGAGGCTGAAAAGGATCAGGCTTTTGCGCCAATATCTCGACCTTCTCGGAGAGATTCGCGACACCGGCATCCGCAAAGGTGACCGCACCGGAACCGGTGCGCTGAGCCTGTTCGGCCGGCAGATGCGCTTCGATCTGGCGCAAGGTTTTCCGCTCGTCACCACCAAGAAGCTGCACGTGAAATCGGTCATCCACGAGCTGCTCTGGTTCCTGCAAGGCTCGACCAATGTGCGTTATCTCAACGAGCACGGCGTGACCATTTGGGACGAGTGGGCGGACGAGAACGGCGATCTCGGGCCCGTCTATGGCCGTCAATGGCGCTCCTGGCCCACGCCCGACGGCCGCCAGATCGACCAGATGGCGCAGGTCGTTGAGCGCTTGAAGCGCGATCCCGACTCTCGCCGCCACGTCGTGTGCGCCTGGAACGTCGGCGAACTCGACCGGATGGCGCTCCCGCCCTGCCACTGCCTGTTCCAATTCTATGTGGCGGAGGGCAAGCTCTCCTGCCAACTATATCAGCGCTCGGCGGATATCTTTTTGGGCGTGCCCTTCAACATCGCCTCTTACGCGCTGCTCACCTTGATGGTGGCGCAGGTGGTGGGGCTCGCCCCCGGCGAGTTCGTCCACAGCTTCGGCGACGTGCATCTCTATCTCAACCATCTCGACCAGGCCGACGAGCAGCTCCGGCGGAAGCCGCGTGCGTTGCCGCGCCTGGAGCTCAATCCAGAGGTGAGCTCGCTGTTCGATTTCGTTTATGAGGACTTCAAGCTGATCGGCTACGACCCGCATCCGGCCATTCACGCCAAGGTAGCGGTTTGACCGCGTCATGGTGAGGTGCCCGGCCGTCCTTCGAGGCTCACGCTTCGCGCTTGCACCCCAGGATGACGGCCGGGCCTCGAACCATGCGACGCGCGATCCCATAATTGCCCTCGTCGTGGCGCGGGCTGAGAACGGCGCCATCGGCATCGGCGGCGATCTTCCCTGGCGTCTCTCCACCGACCTCAAGCAATTCCGCAAAGTGACCCTCGGCAAGCCCATCATCATGGGACGCCGGACCTTTCAGTCGCTTCCCCGCGTGCTCGATCACCGGCTCAACATCGTGCTCTCGCGCGAGCGTGGCTTCGTGGCGCCTGGCGCCATCGTGGCGGGCAGCCTGGAGGAGGGGCTGGCGCATGCCCGCCGCGCCGCGAAGGAGGCAGGGGTCGATGAGATCATGGTGATCGGCGGCGACGACGTGTTCCGCGCGGTCATGCCGCTTGCCGAGCGCATCTACCTCACCGAAGTGCACGCCTCGCCCGACGCCGACACCTGGCTCAAGGACTTCAACCTGAAGGATTGGCGCGAGCTGTTCCGCGAAAGGCATGAGCCGGGGCCCAAGGACCAATATCCGTTCAGCTTCGTGCTCCTGGAACGGCCCTGATTCTCCGTCTTAGGGCGCATTGCGCTTGCCTTCCCACCTAGCCTATAACCCCCAAGAACCCTGACGCATGGCTGCCATCTTCCTGCTGATAGTCGTGCGTTGCCAGCGCTGACCCGCTTGAGCGGTCGAGCGCCATCCTTCAGCGACAACAGGATCCCATCATGCCTTGGAGCAATCAGAGCGGCGGCGGCGGTTGGAAGGGCGGGTCCGGAGGCCCTTGGGGGCCGCGGCCCGGCGGCCCAAACCAGCAGCCCGACCTTGAGGAATTTCTACGTAGAGGCCAGGACCGCATCAGGCAGGCCATCCCAAGCGGGCGCATGGGCGGTCCTTTTGCGGTGATGATCGCCGTGGCGCTCGTGGCGCTGATCGGCTTTTTCGGCTTCACCGTGCGCGTTAATCCTGAGGAGCTCGGCGTGGTGCTCAGATTCGGCGAGTTCGTGCGCCTGCTTCCGCCCGGCCTCAACTTCCGCTGGCCCTATCCGATCGAAGTGGTCGAGCTGCCCAAGGTCACCCGCGTCAATCGCATCGAGCTTGGCATGCGCGGCTCGGCGGAGAACCGCGAGACAGCGACCGCGGTCCGCGACGTCCCCGAAGAGAGCCTGATGCTCACGGGCGACGAGAATATCGTCGATGTCGACTTCGTGGTGTTCTGGCGCATCAGCGACGCGCCCAAATTCCTGTTCAACATCCAGGACCCAGAGATGACGGTGAAGGATGTCGCCGAAAGCGCCATGCGCGAGATCGTGGGCCAAAGCGATATCGAGCCTCTCCTCACCGAGGCGCGCGCCAAGACCGAGGCCGCGGTGCAAGCGCTCATGCAGAAGACGCTCGACTCTTATGGCGCCGGCGTTCAGGTGACCCAGGTCCAGCTCCAGAAGGTCGATCCGCCCGCACAAGTGATCGACGCCTTCCGCGACGTGCAGGCAGCGAGAGCCGATCAGGAGCGGCTGCAGAACGAGGCGCAAGCCTATGCCAACCGCATCATCCCGGAAGCCAAGGGCGAGGCCGAGCGCATCCTGCAGGCGGCGCAAGGCTATCGCGACAAGGTGGTGGCCGAATCCAAGGGTGAGGCCGACCGCTTTATCAAGATCTATCAGCAATACAAGCTCGCGCCCGATGTGACCCGCCAGCGCATGTTCCTGGAGACCATGGAGCGCGTGCTCGGCGACACCGACAAGGTGATCGTGGATGAGAAGGCTGGGTCTGGCGTGGTGCCATACCTGCCCTTGTCGGAATTCACCAAGAAGGCCCCAGCTCAGGCCCCCGCCGAGGAGAGCCAGCAATGAACAGAACCGCTCTCACCACCAGCCTCATTATCCTCGGCATCGCCGCGGTCGTGGCCTATCTGACGCTGTTCACGGTCGACCAGACCCAGCAGGCGATCGTGCTCGAATTCGGCAAGCCGAAGCGCGAGATCAAGGATCCGGGACTTCACTACAAAGTCCCCTTCATCCAGAACGTCGAATATTTCGACAAGCGCATTCTCGACATCGACACTGCCTCGCAAGAGGTCATTGCCTCCGATCAGAAGCGGCTGGTCGTGGATGCCTTTGCGCGCTACCGGATCACCGACCCGCTGATGTTCTTTCAAAGCGTGCGCGACGAGTCCATCGCCAATTCGCGGATCGGCGCCATTCTTGAAGCCTCGCTCAGGCGCGTGCTCGGTAGCGCAAGCTTCCAGTCGGTGGTGCGTGACCGCCGCGAGGAGCTGATGCGCACCATCCTGAGCCAGGTCAATCAGGAAGCGAGCGGGTTTGGGGTCCAGATCGTCGACGTCCGCATCAAGCGCGTCGACCTGCCTGAAGCCAACATGCAGGCGATCTATCGGCGCATGCAGACCGAACGGCAGAGACAAGCGGCGGAGTTCCGCGCCGAAGGCGAGGGGGCCGCGCGGCGTATTCGCGCCACCGCCGACCGTCAGGTCACGGTGATCAAGGCCGACGCCACCGGCGAGTCCGAGCGAATCCGAGGCGACGGCGATGCCCAGCGGAACCGCATCTATGCTGAAGCCTACAACCAGGATCCTGAGTTCTTCGGTTTCTATCGCTCCATGCAGGCCTATGAAAAGGGTCTGCAAGCCGGCGATACGCGGATGCTGTTGAGCCCCGACTCCGAATTCTTCAAATATTTCAACGATGCAACTGGCCGGCCGCCGCCTGCCAAGGCGGGCGAGCATCCCACCTCGCCGACTGAGACCAAGCCCGCGCCTGAGGCAGCGACGCCGCCACCGGCCGAGCCCGAGCCGCGCGCCGCGGCCTCTGGGGAGCCCAGCGCACCGACTCCGCCGCCGCAATAGGCTGCTGCCGCCCGGCGCCATGAGCGATCTTGTCGTTGCCATCGGCCTCGTTCTCGTGATCGAAGGCCTGTTGTGGTCGCTCTTTCCTGGCCTCGGACGAAGGCTGCTGGAAGCCACTGCCGGCACGTCGGAATCGTCCCTGCGCATGGCGGGCGCCGTGGCTGTTGCACTCGGCGTGGCGGTCGTCTGGCTCGTCCGCGGCTAGACTCTTGCTGCGGCGCCGGACTCTCTGCCAAGCCTCGATGATTTGCGCTACCATGACGGCCTTACACTTATCGATTGGGAGCAGTTGAGATGAGCGGGTGGACACGCGGCCCTGCGCCGGGGAGGTGGGCCTTCATGCCCTCCGGCCTGAGGGCCGCCGCGCTTGCACTTCTCCTTGCCGTCCCCCCGCTGCTCTCTACCGCGAGCCTGGCGCGCGGGCCTGAATCGGTGGCCGGCATCGCCGAAGGCCTCCAGGATACCGTGGTCAACATCTCCACCACCCAGACCCTCAAGGGCAGCGCCGAGAAGACCGAGCCGCCAGGCCCTGGACCGAAAGGCTCGCCCTTCGAGGAGTTCTTCAACGACTTCTTCGACGAGCAGGACAAGGAGGGCCTGCCTCGCAAGGTGAGCTCGCTCGGCTCAGGCTTTGTCGTCGACCCCTCCGGGCTGATCGTCACCAACAATCACGTCATCGAAGGCGCCGACGAGATCATCGTCAATTTCACCGACGGCTCCAAACTGAAGGTTTCCAAGATCCTTGGTCATGATCCGAAAACCGACCTCGCGCTGCTCAAGGTCGAGCCGAAACAGCCGCTTAAGGCCGCGCGCTTCGGCGACTCCTCCAAGATGCGGGTGGGGGATTGGGTCATGGCCATCGGCAACCCCTTCGGCCTCGGCGGCACCGTCAC
>DATDLA010000297.1:0-3728 GCA_036519535.1 Methyloceanibacter sp. | reverse complement strand
TTGGCCAGCCGGCTGAGAGCCTGCCAAAACGCATCTTCAAGCGAGATGCTGGTGCGGTGACGGGCAATGGTGATCGAGCGCTTATGGCGCGATTTGGCCATAGGGGCGAGCGTCACCGTTTCGGACCGACCATGTCCTCGGGGCGCACCAGACGGTCGAACTCGGCTTCGCTGACGGCGCCGAGCCGCACCGCTTCCTCCCGCAAGGTGGTTCCCCGTTTATGGGCTGCCTTGGCGATCTCGGCCGCCTTGTCGTAGCCGATTTGGGGGGCGAGCGCCGTCACCAGCATCAGCGAGCGGTCGAGATGCTCCTTGATGCGCGGCCGATTGGCCTCGATGCCGACGATGCAATTGTCGGTGAAGCTCTCCGCCACGTCGCTGAGCAACCTGATCGACTGGAGCATGGCGTAGGCCATCAGCGGCTTGAACACGTTCAGCTCGAGATGCCCTTGGCTACCGGCGAAGGACATGGTGGCGTTGTTGCCCATGACTTGGGTGGCGACCATGGTGACAGCCTCGCATTGCGTCGGGTTCACCTTGCCCGGCATGATCGAGGAGCCTGGCTCGTTTTCAGGCAGGAGAAGCTCGCCGAAGCCCGAGCGTGGGCCTGAGCCAAGCAGGCGAATGTCGCTTGCGATCTTGAACAGCGAGACGGCGACCGTATTGAGCGCCCCGTGCGCGAACACATAGGCGTCGTGGCTCGCGAGCGCTTCGAATTTGTTTGGCGCGGTGACGAAGGGCAGCTTCGTCATCTCGGCGATCTTGGCGGCGAACAGCTCGGGAAACTTCGGGTGGGCGTTCAGCCCGGTGCCGACGGCGGTGCCTCCTTGGGCGAGTTGGTAGAGCCCGTAAAGCGCCTGCTTGATCCGCTCCATGCCGTGCGACACTTGCGCCGAATATCCGCCGAATTCCTGACCGAGGGTGAGCGGTGTCGCGTCCTGCAAATGGGTCCGGCCGATCTTGAGGATGTCCTGGAACGCCTCGGCCTTGTCCTTGAGCGCCTGATCTAGACGGGCGAGCGCCGGGTTCAAGCGATAAGCGAGCTCGACCGCCGCCGCGATATGCATGGCGGTGGGAAACGTGTCGTTGGACGACTGGCCGAGATTGACGTGATCGTTGGGATGGATCGGATGCTTCGCCCCCAAGGTGCCGCCAAGGAGCTCGCTCGCCCGGTTGGCGATCACCTCGTTTAGATTCATGTTCGACTGCGTGCCGGAACCCGTCTGCCAAACGAGCAGCGGAAAATGGGTGTCGTGCTTGCCTTCGATTACCTCGTCGGCCGCCCCCACGATGGCGCGTGCCAGGCGCTCGTCGATCAGGCCAAGCTCGAAATTGGCAAGCGCCGCGGCCTTCTTGACCATGGCGAGCGCCTTGACCAGGGGTAGCGGCATGCGCTCCTCGCCGATCCTGAAATTCCGGCGCGACCGCTCGGTCTGCGCGCCCCAATACCGGTCGGCGGCCACCTCGATGGGACCGAAGGAATCGGATTCCATGCGCGTCGAGGTTGCAGCCTGTGGACTGCGAGGAGGGTTCTTGCTCACGGCCATACTTACGTCTCCGTTTCGGCGACATTTCGCAAAAGTCAAGGGTCAGGCCGTCTGCATGACCTATCGGCTCGGCCTTGGCTAGGCTATAACATCGCAAAAAGGGTGGGAGAACGCGTTCATTGCTACCGATTTCTAGGGCCTTCTGCCGAGGAGCGCCCAACTTCGCCCGGGCTTCGACCCCGCGATATTGGGGTGAGGAAGGCGAGTGATTGAGGTCCCAGTGAGGATGGCATTGCCGGTGCCGCGCGCCGTAAGGGTGGCGCGGGCTCTGGCGCGCCTGTGTGCCCTGGTGGTTTGCGCCGCCGGGGCGCTGGTGCTCGCCAGCTGGCATTTCGATCTCTCCGCGCTCGAGCCGCTCTTCCCCCGCCTGCACAGCATGGCGCCGAATGCTGCCGCAGGTGCCATCGCCGCGGGCATCGGGCTCTTCTGCCTGACGTTCCGTGGGCTGCGACCCTTCGCCTGGCTCATCGGTTTCGCGCTCGTCCTGCTCGGCGGCGCAACCATCTTCCAGGACCTTTACGGATTTGACCTTGGCATCGACCGGGTATTGCTTGGCAATGCGGCGCCGGCCGCCGACCTCTCCGGGCATGTGCCGTCCACGCGCATGCCTCCCGGCAACGCCGGCGCGCTCATTCTGTTCGGGCTCGCACTGCTCTGCGCCAAGGGGGACAGGCTCGGCTCAGCCATCAGCCAGGTCCTGGCCATCGCCATGCTGGCGCAGGTGCTGATCGTGCTCACCGGCTACGCCTATGGCGTCGCCACCGATTATTACCAGTTCCCCTTCACCTCCATGTCGCCTTACGGCTTGCTGAGCACGCTCTTGCTGGCCATCGGGCTGCTTGCCGCATCTCCGGAGGAGGGCATCGCAGCCGCCATCGTCGAGAAGTCGCCGGCCGGCGAGATGCTCCGGCGGCTGTTGCCAGGCATCCTCGTGCTGCCCCTCGTCATCGGCTGGTTCGCCCATCAGGCAGAGATCGCCGACTACTACGACAGCGCGGCGACGCTTGCCATTTTTGCCGTGTCGAGCATCGTCGTACTCGCGGCCTTCAGCTGGACGACCATCGACGCCGTGCGCCGCGCCGACCGCGCCCGCAACGAGGCGTTGATCGAGCTCAGGGGACAGCGCGAATGGCTGAGCACGACCGTCGGCAGCATCGGCGAGGGGGTGATCGCCACCGACCCTTCCGGGAGCGTGCTGCTCTTGAACAAGGTCGCCGAACGGCTGACCGGATGGCCGCTCGCCGACGCCCGCGGCAAGCCGATCTGGGAGGTCTTCCGGGTGATCGACGAGGCGACGCGCAAGCCGCTCGATGATCCGGCGCTCCGTGCCTTGCGCGAGCGCGCCACGACGCGGCTCGAATCGGGCGCGCTACTCGTCACACGCGACGACAAGGAATTGCCCATCGAGGACTCCGGCGCCCCCATCCTCGGCTTCGACGGCTCGCTCGCCGGCGCCGTGCTGATCTTCCGCGACGTGACCGAGCGGAGGCGGGCGGCACAGCGCCAGACCATGCTGGTCGGCGAGCTCAATCACCGGGTCAAGAACGTGCTCGCCATCGTGCAGTCGCTGGTGCAGGCAAGCCTGCGTCAGGCCACCAACCGGCCGGCACAGGCGATGGCGCAGACCTTGTCGGAACGATTGCGCGCGCTTCATCGCGCTCATGACCTTCTGCTCGAGGCGCAATGGTCCGGCGCGAGCCTCAAGGCCATGGTCGAGCGCGAGCTAGAGCCCTATCAGCGCGAAGGCGGGCCTAGGATCCTGATCAAGGGGCCAGACGTTCTCTTGCCTCCGCAATGCACCTCGATTCTCGCCATGACCTTGCACGAGCTCGCCACCAACGCCGTGAAGTACGGCGCGCTCTCGGCGCCCGCGGGCCAGCTCAGCGTCTCGTGGAAGACGGCGCGCGGCAACCGCCTGCTGCTCGCCTGGGAGGAGCGCGGCGCCGGTGTCGCGCTCAAGCGCACAAACGGCTTCGGCATGCAGCTCATTGACAAGGGCATCCGCCACAATCTCGGCGGCGAGACCAAGGTCGATTTCAGGGCGACGGGCCTCTATGTGGAGCTGAACGTTCCGCTCGAGCCGGCGCGGGATACCGGGCCGAAATCGCTGCCGGCTCCGGCTTCTGAATCCATCTAGCAACCGGACCAGTGCTCATACACCGTGAAGGCGTCGTTATCGTGC
>DATDLA010000296.1:0-4386 GCA_036519535.1 Methyloceanibacter sp. | reverse complement strand
AGCCGCGCCGCGCGCCGTCGCCACGGTGACCCCCATCGCCGTCAAGGCCGAGGCCAAGGCTGAGCCAGCCGAGCGCACCGACGATCCGGTGCGCATGTATTTGCGCGAGATGGGCTCGGTCGAGCTTCTCTCCCGCGAGGGTGAGATCGCCATCGCCAAGCGCATCGAGGCCGGCCGCGAGGCCATGATCGCCGGGCTGTGCGAGAGCCCGCTCACCTTCCAGGCCATCATCATCTGGCGCGACGAGCTGAACGAAGGCAAGATTCTGCTCCGTGACATCATCGACCTCGAAGCCACCTATCAGGGCCCTGACGCGAAGCCCGCCCCGTCTCAGCCTCTGCCCGAGGGCATGAATGGCGGCGGGGCCCATGCCCCTGGCGCCAATGGGCAGAACGCCGCACATGCCGCGCAGCCGCAGCCTGTCGCTCGCGGTGAGGAAGAGGACGGCGAGCGCGTCGCCCAGGAAGAATTCGACGACGAAGAGGACGATCTCGAGAATTCGCTTTCGCTCGCCGCCATGGAGGCCGAGCTCAAGCCAAAGGTGCTCGAGACCTTCGACCTCGTCGCCACCAACTACAAGAAGCTGCGCAAGCTGCAAGACCAGGAGGTCGAGCGCGCGCTCCGCAACGACACGCTCTCTAGCGGCCAGGAGAAGCGCTACAAGGTCCTGAAGGACGAGATCGTCGCCGAGATCAAGTCGCTGTCGCTCAACAACAACCGTATCGAGAGCCTGGTCGAGACCCTCTACGACATCAACAAGAAGCTGCTCGGCTATGAGGGGCGCCTGCTTCGCCTCGCCGAGAGCTATGGCGTGAAGCGCGAGGACTTCATCGACGAATATCAGACGAACGAGCTCGACCCCAACTGGCTCCGCCGCGTCGGCCGCCTGAAGAAGCGGGGCTGGGCCGATTTCGTGCGCGATGAGCGCGGGCTGATCAAGGACATCCGCGGCGAGATCCACAACCTCGCCGCCGAGACCGGCCTGCAGATCTCAGAGTTCCGCCGCATCGTGCACATCGTGCAGAAGGGCGAGCGCGAGGCGCGCCAAGCGAAGAAGGAGATGGTCGAGGCCAACTTGCGCCTCGTGATTTCCATCGCCAAGAAATACACGAACCGCGGCTTGCAGTTCCTTGATTTGATTCAGGAAGGCAATATCGGACTGATGAAGGCGGTCGATAAATTCGAGTACCGCCGCGGCTACAAATTCTCCACCTACGCCACCTGGTGGATCAGGCAGGCGATCACCCGCTCGATCGCCGACCAGGCGCGCACCATCCGCATCCCCGTGCACATGATCGAGACCATCAACAAGATCGTGCGCACGTCGCGCCAGATGCTGCATGAGATCGGCCGCGAGCCGACGCCAGAGGAGCTTTCCGAGAAGCTCGCCATGCCGCTCGAGAAGGTGCGCAAAGTCTTGAAGATCGCCAAGGAGCCGATCTCGCTCGAGACGCCGATCGGGGACGAGGAAGATTCCTATCTCGGCGATTTCATCGAGGACAAGAACGCGGTGCTGCCGATCGACGCGGCGATCCAGTCGAATCTGCGCGAGACCACCACGCGGGTGCTCGCCTCGCTCACGCCGCGCGAGGAGCGCGTGCTTCGCATGCGCTTCGGCATCGGCATGAACACCGACCACACTCTCGAAGAGGTCGGCCAGCAGTTCAGCGTCACCCGCGAGCGCATCCGCCAGATCGAAGCGAAGGCTCTCCGCAAACTGAAGCACCCGTCGCGTTCACGAAAACTTAGAAGCTTCCTGGACAATTAGAGCCTGGCGACCAGCGGGGGAACCTTGCGCGGCGCTGGACCGTTTTCCGAACGGAACTCCACAACTAGGGAGGGAAGCTACGATGCGTCTCTTAGCTCTCGCAGCAGGACTTCTCATTGCCGCGACCATCGCTCCGGCGAGCGCCGATGCCGGGCCGGTCAGAGCTGCCGCGGCAGGCACGGCGACCGCAGTAGCAGTGACAGGCAGGACGGCGGTGAGAGGCACGGCCGTCGTCGGCAGGACGGCGGCGAGGGGCACCGTCGCCGTGGCCCGGACCACGGGCAGGGGCGTTGTCTGCGTGGCGACTCTCTTCCACCGCTGCGCCCGCTATTATCCTCATCCTTAGCCGGGGCGGCGCCGAGAGAGGCGCTGACTGCAGCCCTCACAATCTGGCGACGGCCACGATCTGCCGAGGCATATTGGCGCTCATGTCCTTGCCTGGCCACACGCCTTCGACCCGGCGAGTCGCTCCTGACCCCGAAACGCGGACGCTGGTGAAGCCTAGAGCGAGGAATTTTTGCGCGATCGCAACGTTGTCGACCATACGCTCAACTGACCCGAGTGAAAGCGTTGCGCGATAGCGCTTGCCCTGGTGGACGGTGAATTCGCCGGCGAAGCTCGAAGCGATGAAACTGGTGGCGATGGCGAAGGCGGCAAGAACCGTCAGCGACTTGCGCAAGGCCTTCAACATCCTGGCGCGGGCGATCGACGCGGCGGCAAGGCTGAAATCGGCGGCCAGGGTGATGGCGGTGATGAGAGCGTAGCTGTTCATGGCGGTTCTCCCCGAGGTCTTCCTCGACCTCACGAGTGGGAGCCTAGTGGGGGCCATCTGAACCCTGTCTGAGGGGGGCAGTCCGCTTCAGTTCATGCGCCGGGACCGTGCTTCCTCACCCTGAGGAGGCCGCGGAGCGGCCGTCTCGAAGGGTGGCCCATGCTTCGAGACGCGCCGCTTGCGCAGCGCTCCTCAGCATGAGGCTGGTGACCGAGCCCTCACCTGAGCGCAGCCTAGTTACGGCAGACCTTGGACCCCGACGTGCAGACATAGTTGACCACCACGCCGGTAAAGCAGGTCGTGTAGGTCTTGGCGGTGACGAATGTCGCAAAGACGACATCCTCCGGCACCACCGGCCGCACCCTCTTAAAGAACGGGTCGGGCTTCACCTTCTCAGGGCTCATGCTGATGCGGCTCCAGCCCCGCTTGCGGCGGAGCTCGTCCGCGCTCTTGGCGGCAAGAGCCCGCGACATATGCAAGGCCTCGCCTTTGGTGTCGGCGCTATGGGTCGCCGAAATGACCTCGCAGTCCGCCGCCCTGACAGCCTGAGGCCCGAAGACCGCCAACGCCAGAATACCGAGCACAACGCTCTTCGCAGCTCGAAACATGCCTCTCCCCGTTATGGAACAGGGTTCGCGGTCGTTTGTTTTGCCAGTGCTGCGGGGCGCTGGCAACCCGACGTGTCGAACTGTCGCCAGGCCCGATGCCTGATTGATCGAAGGCGGGGAGACGAGGGGACGTGATGCGGCTCTTGATCGCGGTTGTCGCCGTGCTCGGTCTCTGCGGTTGCGCGGCGCAAAACGAGATCTCCCAGCGGCAACGCGAGGCCGAGAGCAACGCTCCGGATCTGTCCTTTCAGGGCCCGCTCCGTTCGGTGAATTTGTCGCCAGCGCAGGTCAAGCTTGTGCAGCAGGGCATCGCCCAAAGTCTGAAAGACCCGGCGTCGGCAATCTTCGGCAGCAGCTACCGGGCAGGCGTCGACAAAGACCGCGAGATCGCGGTCTGCGGTTTCGTCAATGGCAAGAGGTTCGTGGGCATGTTCGCCAAGCCTGAGGGCGGTTCCACGGAGTTCCTGCCCATCAAGGTTGCGGAGAGCGAGGAGGAGCAGGACGCTGTCAGAGAGTACTGCCGAGCAAATGGGGTTTACCTGCCGCAGTGACGGTCTCTAGGTGTTATCGCCTCCGCGTGAGCCACGCCCGTAGCTGGCGACTTGAAACTGCAGGCGAGCTTCGAGCCACGAGCCTCAGCGCGGTTTCAAGCTCTCTTGCATCGATACCGTCAGCTTCCATCATCATTTTGGTCACGGAATCGGTCAGGATCTCCGCAATGGTCTGACCGTGGTAACAACGCAGTCTCATTGGATTCCTTTCCGTGTCCAACCCTGCCTCAGGTCGCAATTCTCGACAACGCCCCGCTATTCCGCCGCGATCGGCATGGGCATCGGCCCTCGGCCAATCTGATCCATCAGCCGCAGACGTTCGACAGGCTTGTCTCCGGACTCCTCTGCGCGCACCCGGAACCACAGCGCGTAGAGCGCGGGCACGACGACCAGCGTCAATAACGTCGCCACCAACAGGCCGCCCATGATGGTGATCGCCATCGGGCCCCAAAAGATGCTGCGTGCCAGCGGAATCATGCCGAGGATGGCGGCGAGCGCAGTCAGCAGCACCGGCCGCGCCCGCCGCACCGTGGCGTCGATGATGGCGCGATGCCGGCCGTGACCTTCGGCGATGTCGTGGTCGATCTGATCGACCAGGATGATGGTGTTGCGCATGATCATCCCGGCAAGCGCGATGAGGCCGAGCAGCGCCACGAAACCGAACGGCTGATTGGACAGGAGCAGCGC
>DATDLA010000295.1:0-2225 GCA_036519535.1 Methyloceanibacter sp. | reverse complement strand
CCGCATCCTCATCGAGGAGGTGCACAAGCGCGGCAACGCCGAGCGTCCGAAGATAAAGCAGACGGGCGCCGTCCAGCAGCTCGTCGAGGACGTGACCAAGGCGCTCAGCGGCGTGTGGTCGGACGCCATCCAGCTCACGAGTTTCTTGGGCGAGGTGACGGCGGGGTTCGGCCGCAT
The DNA here is from genome assembly GCA_036519535.1 of Methyloceanibacter sp. GTDB lineage: Bacteria > Pseudomonadota > Alphaproteobacteria > Rhizobiales > Methyloligellaceae > Methyloceanibacter. Next base: position 2,048 of record DATDLA010000295.1, on the reverse strand, counting down.
GGTGATGCAGCCTTGGCGCTTCCGCCCCAAATCCTTCGTACATCATCTCGACCACGCCGGCTTGCGCGCCGTGCCCATCATCGCGCTGATCTGCTTCTTGATCGGCGCCGTGGTCATGCAGCAAGGCGTGGTGCAGCTGAAGCCGTTCGGCGCCGAGCCCTTCGCCGTCAACATGGTGGCAATCCTCGCGCTCCGCGAGGTCGGCATCCTGCTCACCGCCATCATGGTGGCCGGCCGCTCAGGCTCGGCCTTCACCGCCGAGATCGGCTCGATGAAGATGCGCGAGGAAATCGACGCCATGCGCACGCTCGGCATCGACCCAATGGATACGCTGGTGCTGCCGCGCGTGCTTGCGCTCGTCGTGGCGCTGCCGCTTCTCACCTTCCTCGGCGACATCACCGGCCTGATTGGCGGCGGGGTGATGGCCATGGCCGTGCTCGGCCTCGACGTCTCCACCTATATCGACAAGCTGCATGAGGCCGTCGACTTCCAGCATTTCATGGCGGGCATGATCAAGGCGCCCTTTGCCGCGCTGATCATCGGCCTCGTCGGCTGTCTCGAAGGCATGAAGGTCGAGGGCAGCGCCGAATCCCTCGGCAAGCACGTGACCAGCGCCGTGGTAAAGGCGATCTTCCTGGTGATAATTCTGGACGCGGTGTTCGCCATGTTTCTGTCAGCGATAGGGATGTGACCTTGGAGAACGGCCGAGAGGTCTTGATCAGCGTCCGCGGCCTCGCCAAGAGCTTCGGCGGCTATCAGATTTGGGACGGCCTCAATCTCGACGTCTATCGCGGCGAGATCCTCGCCATTGTCGGAGGCTCTGGCCAGGGCAAGTCGGTGCTGCTCCGCGTCATCACCGGGCTGGTCAAGCCCGACATGGGCGAGGTCGAGCTGTTCGGCCGCAACGCCAAGACGCTGACACCGCAGGATCGCGTCGATATCGAAAGCCGCTGGGGCATCCTGTTCCAGGACGGGGCGCTGTTCTCTTCGCTTACCGTGCTGCAGAACATCCAGGTGCCGATGCTCGAGCATCTCGAATTGCCGCAAGCAATGATGGACGATCTTGCCTTTCTCAAGCTCGCCATGGTGGGCCTCCCGCCAGAGGCCGCGCATAAATACCCTTCAGAGCTTTCGGGCGGCATGCGCAAGCGCGCAGGGCTCGCCAGAGCGCTTGCCCTCGACCCCGAGATCGTCTTCCTTGATGAACCGACCGCAGGCCTAGACCCGATCGGCGCCGCTGACTTCGACCACCTGATTCACAAGTTACAACAGACACTTGGCTTAACGGTGTATATGGTGACCCACGACCTTGATACCATCTTCACGGTGTGCGAGAGGGTTGCCGTGCTGGCCGACAAACGCATTGTGCGGACGGGCTCGCCGATCGAGCTGCAGCGCCATCCCAATCACCCCTGGATCAAGGAATATTTCTGCGGTGAGCGGGCGCGCGCGGCGCAATCTGGCGAGCAGCCGAGGCGGCTTGTGGTCTGAGGAACCGGTCGTATGGAAACCAAAGCCAACTATCTGATGATCGGCGGCTTCGTCCTCGGGGTCCTCGCGCTTGCCTTCATCTTCGTGTTCTGGATGACCAATCTCGCCGGTGGCGGCAAGCGCTACTTCATCGTGTTCGACAGCTCGGTGGCGGGGCTAACCACCGGCTCGAGCGTCGGCTTCAACGGCATCAAGGTCGGCGAGGTGCAATCGATGCAGCTCGATCCGGCCGATGCCCGGAAAGTACAGGTGCTGATCAGCGTTCACGCCGACACGCCGGTGCGCGAGAACTCGCATGCCAGCATGCAGTCGCTGGGGCTTACCGGCGGCACCGGCATTCAGGTCTCGGCCGGCACCCCTGATTCGCCCTTCCTGGTGGCGACGGCGGAGACCCCGATTCCGGTGATTGCGGCCGATCGGGGAGGAGGCCAGGGCCTGTTCGACGCCGCCCCTGCCGTCATGAACAACGCCAATGCCTTGTTGCTGCGGCTCAATGATCTCGTCGCCGAGAACCAAGAATCGATCCACAAAACTCTGACCAATGTGGAGAACGTGAC
>DATDLA010000294.1:0-9502 GCA_036519535.1 Methyloceanibacter sp. | reverse complement strand
GGCAGGCGCTTGAACGCCTGATCGGCAATCGCCTCGAGCTCGGCGAGGCTCGGCGCCTCGGCGCCCTGCCAATCGAGACCTCTAGTGCGGTTTGCGGCCAAGAATAATTCCTTCCTTCAGCGTGAAGTCCGGCCCTGACGCGGTGTCGCGGGGATTCAGGAAAGAGCGCAAAGGCTCATCGCGCAGCATCTCCTTGAGCCGCACGATAGTGGCCTCGTCGGAGCGCATGCGCCGCACCCAGGTCCCGAACTCGATCTCCTTGTCCAGGCATTCCTCGTGCGTGACGGTGAAGCCTGCATGCCCGAGCAGCGTCTTCCATTCGAGGAGGCCAAGGCAGCGCACATGGCTCGGATCGGAGAGCTTCTTGAAGGCGTTGAACCGGGCGGCGCAGTGGCGCAATTCGTCTGCCGTGCGCCCGGGGACGATGGCGGCGTCGGGCGCGACATTGTCCACGATCCCGATCGTGCCGCCAGGCATCAGCACCCGATATGCCTCGGCGGCGAATCCTTTCACATCGGCGAAGTGATGCGCGGCAAGGCGGCACACGACGAGATCGAAGCTCGCGTCGGGAAAGGGAAGATCCTCGGCATTGGCGGTCAGAGTTTTGACATTGAGCAAGCCTCTGTCCGCGGCAAGCTTGCGCGTCTCGGCAAGCATCTCCTCGGTGATGTCGGTGGCCGTGACCTTGGCGACATAAGGGGCAAAGGCCAGAGCGGTGTGCCCGGCGCCGGTTGCCACGTCGAGCACGCGCCAATGCGGCTTTGGCTCGGTGAGCTCGACCAGGCGCGCAAGGCTGACCCCCTTGGCGTGAGCCTCAGAGGTGGCGTAGTCCGCCGCCGCTCTGCCAAACCGCTGTTGCGCGAGGGACTTCGTCAAAGCTCAATGCAGGTCGCGGATGTCGACGAAGCGGCCGGCGAGCGCCGCCGCCGCCGCCATCACCGGCGAGACGAGATGGGTGCGGCCAAGCCTGCCCTGGCGCCCTTCGAAGTTGCGGTTCGAGGTCGAGGCGCAGCGCTCGCGCGGGCGAAGCTGATCGGGGTTCATGCCGAGGCACATCGAGCAGCCAGGCTCGCGCCAGTCGAAGCCCGCAGCCTTGAAGATCTTGTCGAGGCCTTCCGCTTCGGCCTGCTCCTTCACCAGCCCTGAGCCCGGAACGATCATGGCGTTGACATTTTCATGCACATGCTTGCCGTCGACAATCCGCGCCACCTCGCGCAGATCCTCGATGCGCCCATTGGTGCAGGAGCCGATGAACACGCGGTCGAGCGTGATGTCGGTGATCTTCTCGCCGCCGGCCAAGCCCATATAGTCGAGCGAGCGGATGGCGGCCTTGCGCTTGGTCTCGTCAGCGATCTCCTCCGGCCGCGGCACGCGCCCGGTCACCGAGATCACCTGCTCGGGGCTCGTGCCCCAGGTGACGAGCGGCGGCAGCTTCTCGGCGTGCAGCACGATCTCGCGGTCGAAGGCGGCAGCCTCGTCGGAATAGAGCGTCTGCCAATGGCGGAGCGCGGTCTCGTAGGCGCCGGCCTTGGGCGCGCGGGGACGGCCTTTGATGTAGTCGAAGGTCTTGTCGTCAGGCGCGATCAGCCCGGCGCGGGCGCCGCCCTCGATCGACATGTTGCAGATGGTCATGCGCCCTTCCATGGAGAGCGCCTGGATCGCATCGCCGGCATATTCGATGACATGGCCGGTGCCGCCGGCGGTGCCGATCTCGCCGATGATGGCGAGGATGATGTCCTTGGCGGTGACGCCGTCTTTCAGCGCGCCGTCGACGCGCACCCGCATGTTCTTGGCCTTCTTCTGGATCAGCGTCTGGGTGGCGAGCACGTGCTCGACCTCGCTCGTGCCGATGCCGTGGGCGAGCGCGCCGAAGGCGCCATGCGTCGAGGTGTGGGAATCGCCGCAGACGATGGTGGTGCCCGGCAGCGTGAAGCCCTGCTCGGGACCGACCACATGCACGATGCCCTGGCGGCGGTCGCGCTCATGGTAATATTCGATGCCGAAATCGCGCGCGTTCTCGGCGAGCGTCTGAACCTGCAGCGCCGATTCAGGATCGTCGATGCCCTTTGAGCGGTCCGACGTCGGCACGTTGTGATCGACCACGGCGAGCGTCTTCTCAGGGCTGCGCACCTTCCGCCCAGCCATGCGCAGGCCCTCGAAGGCCTGTGGGCTCGTCACCTCATGCACGAGGTGGCGGTCGATATAGATCAGGCAGGTGCCGTCAGGCGCCTCGTGCACCAAGTGCTCGTCCCAGATCTTGTCGTACAGCGTGCGGGGTTCGGCCATTTTCTGTCGATCAACAAAAATCTACATTTTCAACACGTCAGATAGCGATTAGTTGACCGATTGCCAACTCCTCGGAGTCATGCCCGGCCTTGTGCCGGGCATCCACGAATTTCAGGTTAAGCGATTGAAGACGTGGATGGCCGGGACAAGCCCGGCCATGACGAAATCAGGGGGGAGCGGAGACTAGCCCTTCTTGCCCTTCTTGGCGGGCTTGGGCTCCTTGGCGAGCTTCGCCTTGGGGGCCTTGGCCTCGGCAGGGGCTTCGTCGGCGCCGGCCTCTTCGTTCTCGTCCTCACCGGCGGGAACCTCGTCGGCGGTGGTCTCGGCCATGAGGGCGACGGCCTTCGACGTCCAGTCGTCATTCTCAATCTGGCCGTTGAGCTTAAGCGTCTCGTCGAGCCTGGCGATCTCGTCGTCGGAGAGATTGGCGATCTGCTCGAACTTGATAAGGCCGAGCTTGTTCAGCTTGGTCTCGAGCTCAGGCGTGATGCCGGCGATCAACTTCAGATCGTCGGGCTCTCCGGAAGGCCTCTTGAAACCCTTGAAGGCCTCGCCCTTCTTGCTGCGCTGCTCCTGCCGCTCGGGGATGCGGGCAGCCTTGCCCCGGCGCCCACGCAGATAATAGAGCTTGGCGCGGCGCACGCGGCCGCGGCGGACCACCTCGATCGAATCGATCAGCGGCGAATGCACCGGAAAGACGCGTTCGACCCCTTCGCCATAGGAGATCTTGCGCACGGTGAAATTCTCGTTGATCCCGCCGCCGGAGCGGCCGATGCAGAGGCCCTCATAGGCCTGCACGCGGGCGCGGTCGCCCTCGACCACCTTGACATTGACGCGGAGCGTGTCGCCGGGCCCGAATTCCGGCACCTTGCGCTTCTTGGCAAGCGCCGCCTCCTGCTCCTTCTCGATCTGCTCGATGATATTCATGGCGATAAACCTTTCCGGGGCGCCTGCCTTGGCTATCGGCCATGAGGCGAACGCCATTCTTTTTGATTGATCCTGATCCTGATTTCGCGGGCGGGAAGCGCGCGGAAGGGTTGTTCCTAACGCAAGCTAGCGGGCTTGTCGATATCTATAGGAAGCGCGGACGGTCCCTGGCTCCAACGGGAACGTGGGAGAGCTGATGTCTGCTCTTGCCCAAAAAGCGTGGCCCTGCGCCTCTGAACTTCGTCAAGCGCTGTGCCAAGGGCACCATCCAGGGATGTGGCATAGGTGGCAGTCAGGTGTTCATTGTCCCGCCAAACCAGAACGTTGCCAACGACGGGCGCACAAGTATGGGCTCCGCAAATAGCATCGGTGAAATCCAGTAGGGCAACCGATCGTTCCTCCCGAGCCGCTATGACGATTGGGTCTGCGTCGCTGATCGCCGCCGTTCGGTCGACCGCACATTCATCGTCCTTTGATAGGCATTCGGGGACGTTAAATGGCATGGTCGGCGTGTCGCGAATGGCCACCACTTGTATTCCACCAAGCCTGCCCAGAGTTCGCGAAGCGCTAATACAATGCGCCTAACGCTATCGGCCTTATCGGAAGCGCCGTATGCGATCTCCCGGACGCTGTGAGACACAAGGCGACAGGCTGCGAATTTGGCTCGCCCGGGGGGCGCTTTCGCATAGCTCTCGTAGGCGACTCCCATGCAGCTTCCGCTTCTCTCACCAGCATGCCGGTGATGAGAAAGCCGGAAATAACGAAGAACACGCCGACTCCGACATATCCTCCGCTTACCAAGGACGGCCATAGATGGAAAAGAACGACCGTGGCCACGCCGACCGCACGGAGGCCTTGTATTTCCGGTCGCCACAAATGGTGACGCTCGCGGGCGCTCGTCCGTCCCACCTGACCCCCAAAGGCTATCTCAGGTTGTGCCGAGCAAAGGGCTACCCCATCGTTAATCACGCCGGAGGCCCTTCCATAAATCGGGGCGGCGCTCCTTGGTGATCTTCTCGGCCTGCTCGCGGCGCCAATTGGCGATTTTTTCGTGGTCGCCGGAAAGCAGCACCTCAGGGATGGCCCGGCCCTCCCAGTCCCGCGGTCTCGTGTAATGCGGATATTCGAGGAGTCCAGAGGCGAAGCTCTCCTCGGCAAGCGAAATCTCGTTTCCTGCCACCCCAGGCAGAAGGCGCACGCAGGCGTCGATCAGCACCTGGGCTGCGAGCTCGCCGCCGGAAAGCACAAAGTCGCCGATCGACACCTCCTCGACGTTGCGCGCGTCAAACACCCTCTGGTCGACCCCCTCGAAGCGCCCGCAGAGCAGAATGACGCCAGGACCTCGCGCCAGCTCGCGCACGCGGGCTTGCGTCAGTTGCCTCCCGCGCGGCGAGAGATAGATCGTTGGCGTATCGGCCGGCATCGAGGCACGCGCGGCGTCGATGGCAGCGGCGGCGATATCGGCGCGCATCACCATGCCGGCGCCGCCGCCTGCAGGCGTGTCGTCGACAGAGCGGTGCTTGTCCGTGGCGAAGTCGCGGATGTCGATGGTGGATAGCGCCCATCTCCCCTCACTGAGCGCTTTGCCGGCGAGGCTCAAGCCAAGCGGACCCGGAAACATCTCGGGAAAAATGGTAAGAGTGATTGCGCGCCAGGTCCCGGTCATGCAGAGGCGGCTCCCTCGCGCCAGGCGCGGCCGCCGCGCTCCTCCTTCAATAGCCAGGTCTCCAGCTGTCCAACGCCCTTCACCTCGATCGCCCCGCGTGGCTCGAACACGAAACTGTCGCCAAGCGCTTCCCTCACCGCGTCGGAGACCTGAATCTCGCCGGGAAGCCCGTGCGACTCCAGCCGCGAGGCCAGATTCACCGTCTTGCCCCAGACGTCGTAGGAGAACTTGTCGGCGCCGATCACGCCGGCCATCACTGGCCCACCGGCGATGCCCACCCTGATCTTGAGATCGACGCCGTGGGTGGCGGAAAGCCGCTCGACGAGATCGGGCAACCTGAGCGCCATGCGCGCGAGCCGCGGCAGATGGTCGGCTTGCGGCGTGCTGACGCCGGCCACCGCCATATAGCCGTCGCCGGTGGTCTTGATCTTCTCAACTCCGTGCGCCGCCGCGAGCCGGTCGACGAGGTCGCTGAACAGGACTGAGGCTTCGGCAATGCTGTCGGCGACCGTCTCGCAGGGCCTCTCCTTCAGCCGCTCGGCGATTGCCTCCGGCAGGATGTTGGCGAGCAGCGCGTCGGCTTCCGCCCTGGCGCGGTCAGCGACAGTGAAGGCGTAGCCCACGATCAGGGCGATGATGCAAAAGGTGGTGACGGCGGAGGAAACGTAGAGATTGGCGAGCAGTGCAGGATCGGCGGCGATCAGGGCGCGTTCCGGCGGGAACAGGTACCAGGCCGCCAGATGCAGCAGCAATCCGGCGGCGATCACCGCGACCACGATACGAAAGTGGGACAGGCCGTAGATGCCGAAGGCGACCGCCGCGGCGATGATGTAGTTGATCTGAATGCCCGAGTTGTGACCGAGCGCGGCGACGAAGAAGAACAGCGCGGAATATTCGGCGACGGCGATCACCAGAGCGCCCGCGATGTCGTTGATGCGGTGGGCAAGCGGCACCAAAAGGGCGACGGCCACCAGCAGCACGTTGATGATGACCAGGGGCATAAAGGTCTTCGCGTCGTAATAGGCGAAGACGCAGGCATAGACCGCCGAAAAGATGGCGATCAGAAACGCCATCACGTTGACGATGGTGAGCCTGCGGCGGACGGCACGCGGGTAGCCGGCGGTGCCCATTTCGGCGAATCCGGCGAGCGGGCCGAGCCATGCGAATAGCGGCGCGTCGCGCGCCACTGCGACTTTTCCGCTCCCGCTCATGAAAGTGCTCTTATGGTCATGGCGCATCTTAGCCTGTTCGCAGGCGGAAGCGCGTCACTCGAACAGGCCTTCGGGCGGAACGACTTTGAGCCAGCCGCCCTCCACATCGACCTCTGGCACGGTCTCGCGGGTGAAGGGCATCAGCACGGTGGCAGCTCCGCTCGCAGGCCTGATCTCCAACAGGTCGCCGGCGCCGAAATTGTGGACCGCGATCACCGTGCCGATCGCCGCTCCGTCAGGATCGAGCGCGGCACTGCCGATGAGATCGGAATGATACCACTCGTCTTCCTCCCGCTCAGGCAGGCGCGAGCGGGGGACGTAGAGCTTGGTGCCGGTGAGGGCTTCGGCCTGGCCGCGGCTCTCCACGCCCTTGAGGCGCGCACTCAACGCCTTTGGCGTGACGCGCAGCGACTCGATCTCGAACAGGCGCGTGCCGGTCTCGTCCTCGAGCGGCCCGTAATCCGCGATTGCCCCGGGCTCTGCGGTGAAGGACCGAATCCGCACCTCGCCCTGCAAGCCCTGCGGGCGCCCAATCTCGCCTAAGAGCACCCGGTCCGGTTTTTCCGGCAAGGCTATTCGGCGCTGGGCTGCTCGGCCTCGGGAGCAGGCTCTGGCGCCGGCGGCGGTGCGGCAGCGGCTTCGGCTGCCGCCTTGGCCTTTTCGGCAGCGGCGGCGATCTTCGCCTCCTCGCGCTCCACCCGCTTCTTGCCGGGCTGGCCCTTGTTCGGGTTCGAGCGCGCGTCGCGCTTCGCCATCCCCGCCTTGTCGAGGAAGCGGAGCACGCGGTCGGTCGGCTGGGCGCCCACGCTCATCCAATGCTTGATGCGGTCCTCGACGAGCTTGACGCGCTCGGCCGAGTCGCGCGGCAGCAGAGGGTTGTAGGTGCCGAGCTTCTCTATATAGCGGCCGTCGCGCGGGCTCTTTGAGTCGGCGACGACGATCTGGTAGTAGGGCCGCTTCTTGGCGCCGGCCCGCGCCAGTCTGATCTTCAGTGACATTTCAGGTCCTTCTCTGATTTTGCAAAATTCATCGCTTCTTCGATCCAGGCAGGCCGGGAAGACCCCGGGGCATACCGGGAAATCCGGGAAGGCCGCGCGGCAGGCCGCCGCCAAGGCCGGGAAGTCCGCCCGGCGGGAGGCCGGGGAATCCTGGAGGCGGCGCCACGCCAGCCGGCAGTTCGGCGGGAAGCTCAGGAGGCGGTCCGCCGCCGAACATTTGCCCGAGCAGCCCGCGCTTCTTGCCCATGGCCTTCATCATGTCGGCCATCTGCCGGTGCATCTTCACGAGCTTGTTGATGTCCTGCACCGAGGTGCCTGAGCCCGACGCCACGCGCTTCTTGCGCGAAGCATTGAGCAGCTTCGGGTTCTTGCGCTCTCCGCGCGTCATCGAGCCGATGATCGCCTGCTGGCGCTTGAGGATGGCGTCGTCGAGCTTGGCCATATCGAGCTGCTTCTTGATCTTGCCGACGCCTGGCAACATGCCGAGCACACCGCCCATGCCGCCGAGCTTTTGCATCTGATTCAGCTGCTCGGCGAGATCGTCTAGGTCGAAGGCGCCTTTGCGCATCTTCGCGGCGATCTTCTCCGCCTTGTCGATCTCGACGGTCTCGATCGCCTTCTCGACCAGGCCAACCACGTCGCCCATGCCGAGGATGCGGCCGGCGATGCGCGAGGGATCGAAATCCTCGATGGCGTCGATCCTCTCGCCGGTACCCATGAGCTTGATCGGCTTGCCGGTGACCGCGCGCATGGAGAGTGCAGCGCCACCGCGCCCGTCGCCGTCGATCCTGGTGAGCACGATGCCGGTGAGCGCGACGCGCTGATCGAAGTTGCGCGCGAGGTTCACCGCGTCCTGGCCGGTGAGCGCGTCGGCCACGAGCAGCGTCTCGTGCGGGTTGGCGAGGCTTGCGATCTCCGCCGTCTCGGCCATCAGCGCTTGGTCGATATGGGTGCGGCCGGCGGTGTCGAGCAAGAGCACGTCGTAGCCGCCGAGCTTCGCGGCTTGCAGCGCGCGCTTGGTGATGGCCGCCGGGTCTTGACCCTCCACGATGGGGAGCGTGGCAACGCCGGTCTGCTCGCCAAGCACGCGAAGCTGCTCTTGCGCCGCAGGTCTCCGCGTGTCGAGCGAGGCCATGAGCACTTTCTGCTTGTCGCGATTTTGCAGACGCCGGCCGAGCTTGGCGGCGGTTGTGGTCTTGCCCGAGCCTTGCAGGCCGACGAGCATCATCACCACCGGCGGGGAGGCGGCGAGATCGATCGGCTTGGCCTCGGCCCCGAGGGTGCGCACCAGCTCGTCATGCACGATCTTGATGACCATCTGGCCGGGGGTGATGGAGCGCACCACCTCCTGGCCCACGGCCTTCGCCTTCACCCGGTCTGTAAAGTCGCGCACCACGTCGAGCGCCACGTCGGCCTCGAGCAGCGCGCGGCGGACCTCGCGCATCGCTTCATTGACGTCGGCCTCTGAAAGCGCGCCCTTGCGGGTCAGCTTATCGAGGATCGCGCCAAGGCGTTCCGACAGGGTCTCGAACATCGTCATTCCCTTTTCGTCATGCTGAGGAGCGGCGAAGTCGCGTCTCTAAGCATGAGGCCTCACCCTTCGAGACGGCGCTCCCGCGCCTCCTCAGGGTGAGGTTATCCAAACAACAAACGCACCCGAGGGCGCATCCGCGCTATCGGGTGTTGACCCCCCTGGATCTCGTCCAGGGCGGCGGCTCAGGAATTGAGCTGCCACTGAATTGGTGCCGGAATGTCGTTGAGCGGGGGCCTTAAGTCAAGGCTCGCGGCCGAGCAGCGGCTCGAGCTTCACGGCCAGATCGAGCAGCGCCTCGTCGCCTCCCTCCCAGCCGATGAAGGAAAGGCCGACCGGGCAGCCCGCGACCGAGCCTGCCGGAATGGAAATCTGTGGCAGACCGGAATGACCTGCCAAGCAGGTGCTGCCGAGGGTCATGGCCCTGAACTCAACGGTCGAGGCGCCGTCGGGAATGTCCCGCTCCGGCGGAAGGGTGGGCGTCGTCGGCATCACGATCATCGTGCCGGGCTTCGCCAATCCGTGCAGGCGCTCCTTGGCTTCGGCCCGGATTTCGCGCCCCGTCTTCGCCTCTTCAGGGGTGATGCGGGCCGCGATCTCGAAGCGCTCCCTAATTGCCGGTGACAATCCATCCACATGGGCGAGCGCGAAGGGCATCAGCGACGACTGCAGCTCGAAGCCTTGATTGAAGCGAAAGCCATTGCGCCAGGCGTCGAACTCTTCGCCCACCACATCCATGTGCTCCGGCACGGGCAGCGCGCGGTCGATTCTGTGAAGCACCCTCCAGATCTCCTCGTCGATGCTCGCCTCGGAGCGCGAAACCATGTCTTGGGCGATGATCAGGCGTTGCAGAGGCGCATCGACTGAAGAGCCATCGAGCAAC
>DATDLA010000293.1:0-2927 GCA_036519535.1 Methyloceanibacter sp. | reverse complement strand
GCGCTGCTCGAGCAGCGCCATGAGCGCGCCGATGCCGGCAGGCTCAAGATCGTCGATGACGATCTGATAGGTCGATTTGTTGGGATAGGTAGTGATTCGGCCCTTGACCACGACCTCAAGCCCCTGCTCGGGCTTGAACTTGAGCCGCTGAAAGGTGCTCCGCCAGATCAACGCGTCGATCACGGCGTTCTCGTCCTTGAGCTTGAAATAGCAGTGGCCTGAGCTGTGCTGACCGTTGAAGTTGGAGATCTCGCCGCGGAGCTTCACCAGCCCGTAGGCCTCCTCCACGGTGCGTTTGAGCGCGAAGGAAAGCTCCGAGACGGTATATTCGACGAGATTGGTCGACTGATTTGTGGTGGCTTCGGCCATTGAAGATCCGTGCTTCCATTTTGCTTCTGCCGCCCCCGTGCTAGGGAGGCAGCCTGATAGACCGGAGCTTTACCGCATTGAACGTGCTGTTGATAGGTGGAGGCGGCCGCGAGCACGCGCTTGCCTGGAAGCTCAGGCCAAGCCCGCTCCTTGATACCCTCTATTGCGCCCCTGGCAATGCCGGGATCGCCGAGATCGCCGATTGCGTGCCGCTCGATATTGGCGATCACGCCGCGGTCGCGCGGCTCTGCGAGGAAAAGCAGATCGGCCTCGTAATCATCGGCCCTGAAGCGCCGCTCATCGCCGGCCTCACCGACGATCTCGAGAGGCAAGGCATCAAGGTGTTCGGGCCGTCGCAGGCCGCCGCCAAGCTCGAAGGCTCAAAGGGCTTCACCAAGGATCTCTGCGCGCGGGCCGGCATTCCAACTGCGGCCTATGCCCGCTTCGCCGATGCGGCGTCCGCCAAGACTTACGCGGCGCGGCAGACGCTTCCCATCGTGATCAAGGCTGACGGGCTCGCCGCAGGCAAGGGCGTGACCATCGCCGCGACGCGGGCTGAGGCTGAGGCCGCGATCGACGCCTGCTTCGGTGGCGCGTTCGGGGATGCCGGCGCCGAACTGGTGATCGAGGAGTTCCTGCGCGGCGAGGAAGCGAGCTTCTTCGCGCTGGTCGACGGCACGACGGCGCTGCCGCTCGCCACGGCGCAGGACCACAAGCGCGCTTACGACGGCGATCGGGGACCGAACACCGGCGGCATGGGCGCCTATTCTCCGGCGCCGATCATGACCGATGAGCTCTGCGCGCGCGTGATGGCCGAGATCATCGAGCCTACGGTGCGCGCGATGGCGCAAGCCGGCACCCCGTTCAAGGGCGTGCTCTATGCCGGGCTGATGATCGAGGGCGGCGCACCGAAGCTCATCGAATACAATGTCCGCTTCGGCGATCCCGAGGCCCAAGTGCTCATGCTGCGGCTCAACTCCGATCTGCTGCCGGCGCTGCTGGCCACCGCCGAGGGGCGGCTTCACGGTGTCGAGCTCGAATGGAGCGACGATCCCGCGCTCTGCGTGGTCGTGGCGGCCAAGGGCTATCCGGGCGCTTATGCCAAAGGCTCGGAGATCAAGGGCCTCGAAGCTGCCGCGCGCGACGCGTGCGTGCAGATCTTCCATGCCGGCACCAAGCGCGACGGAACCCGCGTCCTCGCCGATGGCGGCCGCGTGCTCGGCGTCACCGCGCGGGGCCGCGACATCCGCGAGGCGCAAGCGCGCGCCTATGCGGCGGTCGACAAGATCGATTGGCCCGGCGGCTTCTGCCGCCGCGACATCGGCTGGCGCGCCTTCGAGCGGGTACCCTGATTTTTGTCATGCCCGCGAAAGCGGGCATCCAGTACTCACCGTTCTTGTAAGGTAATTGAGGACGGTGGTTACTGGATTGCCCGGTCAAGCCGGGCAATGACAAGATTGAGGTGAGGTCGCCCCGGACGCCGAATCACGTATCCAACTCATTGCAGCGGCAGGCTGCCACGCATACCTTTCATTGGGACCTGAAAGCAGATCGGAGACCCTGATGCCGCACGGCTCAAGAAAAACCGCAGCCCTTCTTTCCGGCGTTGCCGCAATCGCGCTTGGCCTTGGCATCGCGACGGCGAGCGCAGCGCCGCTCACCGTCATCGGGCTCTCCGCCCCCCGCGCCATGGTCGAGCCAGCCCAGGTCTTCAAACGCGGCCGGCCGCCGATCTATCCCTATTATTACGCGCCGCCCCGCCGTCCCGGCGGCTGGAGCTTCTATTTCGGGCCCGTGCCATACGCCAAAGGCGACTACGAGACTCAAGCGCTGCAGCGGCTCTATCCGCAGCTGAACTACCCGCCCAGCATGCGCTACTGGACGCCGCAATCGGGGTTCTGACCTCCCACGCATCCGCATGTTCCTCCTCTACGCCCGCGTGCTCGGCCTGCTCGGCCCGCAGATGAAGCTCGGCTGGGTTCTGGCGCTTGCCAATGTGGCGCTCGCCGCCGCAGGCCTCGCCGAGCCCGTGCTATTCGGCCGCATCATCGATGCCTTGGCGAGCGCGCAAGGCTCAGGCGGCGCGCCGGACTGGCCGAGGCTGACCCCGCTCGTCGCCGCCTGGGCCGGCTTCGCGCTGTTCCTCATTCTCTGCGGGGCGCTCGTCGCGCTTTACGCCGACAAGCTCGCCCATAGACGCCGCCAGGTGGTGCTGTCGGATTATTTCGAGCACGTGCTGCAGCTTCCACTCAGCTTCCACAGCGCCACCCATTCGGGGCGGCTGATGAAGGTGATGCTCGCGGGCACCGACACGCTGTGGTGGCTGTGGCTCGGCTTCTTCCGCGAGCATCTCGCCGCGATCGTATCCGTTGCCGTGCTCCTGCCGCTGTCGCTCTATCTTAATTGGCGGCTCGGCCTCTTGCTCATCGGCCTGTCGCTCATCTTCGTCGCGCTGACCGCGTTCGTGCTGCGCAAGACCGAGACCATGCAGAAATCGGTCGAGCGCTACTACTCCGATCTCGCCGAGCGCGCCTCGGACACGCTCGGCAATGTCGCGC
>DATDLA010000292.1:0-9674 GCA_036519535.1 Methyloceanibacter sp. | reverse complement strand
AGCCGAGACATGAGTAAAAATTGGCACCGAAATTGGCACCGGAGGCCGAGTGACGAACGGTGATGGCTTGGTGTGAGAGTTAAGGAAAGCCGTCAGAAACGGTACATAGAGTGACGACGAGTGACCGCAGAAAACCGTGGGCTTCGCATTTCAAGACCGGTGCCTTCAACCACTCGGCCACCCATCCTTTAGCCGCTGCTTTTCAGCCGTTAAGGCTGGAAATAGAAGCGACGAGGCAGCATTATGCACGTCCTTGGCCGCTTCCGCGATTTTCTCCCGACATGAGCCGCAAGCCAGACCCTTATGGCCGCGATGCCAGGCGCCCTTACCACATTCCCTTGCGCGGCTGGTGGCAGGTCGCCCAGAGGGTATGGACGGAGAGCGGCCGCGACAACCTTTCGGTGGTCTCCGCCGGCTGCGCCTTCTTCGCCCTGTTCGCCATCTTCCCGGCGCTCTCGGCGCTGATCGCCCTTTATGGCCTCACTGCCGATCCCATTACGGTGGAACAACAATTCGGCATGCTCTCCGACGTTTTGCCGGCGCAGGCCTACGACATCGTCATCGAGCAGGTTCGTAGGCTGGTCCAAGCATCGGGCCAAACCCTCGGCTGGAGCCTCGCGGTCAGCCTTCTGCTTGCCTTTTGGAGCGCCACCGCCGGAACCCAGGCGCTGTTCGCCGCGCTCAACATCGCCTATGAGGAGACCGAGCGGCGGACCATCTTTCAGTTCTACCTCAGCGCCTTTACCTTCACGCTTGCCGGCATTCTCGGCGGCGTGCTGATGATGCTTGCCATCGTCTATGTGCCGATCTGGTTTGCTCTGTTCGGCTACTCCGACGCCTTTGAACATTTCGTCAAGATCGGCCGCTGGCCGTTTCTTGCTCTTCTCGTCCTGTGCCTGCTTTCACTGCTCTATCGTTATGGGCCGTGCCGCCGCGCCGCGAAGTGGCACTGGGTCACGGCAGGCTCCGTGTTCGCCACCGCTGTCTGGCTGCTCGCTTCGGCCGCCTTCTCCTACTACGTTTCCAACTTCGCCCATTACGACCGGTTCTATGGCTCTCTCGGCGCGGTGATCATCCTCCTCTTCTGGCTCTACATCTCCTTCTACATCGTGCTGCTCGGCGCCGAGATCAACGCCGAACTCGAGCTGCAGACGGCCATGGACACGACCTCCGGGCCGCCGCGGCCGATCGGCGAGCGTGGCGCCTTCGTTGCCGACCATGTGGCCGGCGGACCTGGCGGCGACAAGCGGCCCACCCGTCCCGTTCTCGAAAGCGACAAGGCAAAGCCTGGGGCGTCCTAGAGCCCATCCCTCGCGGTTTCGGGTCTTATCGCCACAAAACCCGTTTAGACTGGTGCCAAGACTTGGATTCCGGCTTATGAGCGGTAGGATTTCTGGGAGTGGGTTGAGACGGCAGTGATGGATGCACAGTCAAATGCGAGCCCGGCCGCCCTTAAGGCAACGCGGAAACGCTCTCGCCTCGTGCGATAGGCGTCGCGGGCGTACAGGCAGCAGCAGCGCATGGGGCGAAGATCTCGCGGTCATCGGGGGGCAACGCGCTGACGGGCGAGCCCGATGCCCCGCGCCACGCCGTGCCGAAGACGGAATAGACGTCGCCGAAGCCGTCCACGCGATCGGGCCTCCGCGCATCCACTGGGTCGAGCCGAACATCTTGACGCCCGGGTGGCGCAAAGTGGCGCTGCGCAGCTCTTCCAGCCAGGTCTTGCCGGCGACGGTGTCGGGATTGAGCGTGGCGAGCCAGGGCGCCTCGCAGTCTGCCGCGCCGAAGTTATTGGCGGCGGCGAAGCCGAGATTGGCGCGGGCGAGGTGTAGCCGGAAGCGACCGTCGGGAAGCCGCAACGCCTCGGCCGAGCTGTCGCTCGAATCATTGTCGACGATGATCGCCTCGAAGTCGGCGAGGCTCTGCGCCGCGAGCGCATCGATGCAATTCTGCAACAGCGGGCCGGCATTGTGATTGACAATAACTACGCGCACCCAGGCCGCGCCCAACTCAACCACCTTGCACTCCACCAACTGCCACTCGCCTATAGCTTGCAGGAATAATACGTACTAGTCTCATTTCGGAATCGGCGGGGACCGGGATTTTCCGGATGGGGTTTCGAGTCCTTTTGTTAACGCGTTATGGCCGCACCGGCGCAAGCAGCCGACTGCGCTTTTTGCAATATCTCGCCGGCTTGGGCGAATACGAGATTGACGTCCATCCAGCTCCCTTCCTCGACGACGTCTATCTGAAAGAACTCAACGACGGCCGCCGCCCCTTCGCTGGGGCGTGTCTTTGCCTTCTATTCCGAGCGCATGCACTATTTGGTCAAGGCGAGAGAGCTCGACGTCGTATGGGTCGAAAAGGAGGTCCTGCCTTGGTTGCCGGGGTGGGTGGAGAGAAGCGTACTCGGTTCGCTTCCCTTGGTGTTCGATTTCGACGACGCCTGGCATTTGCGTTACAGCCGATCCCCCAATCCCCTGGTGCGCTGGACTCTCGGCAAGAAGCTCGAGCGGATGGCCAGGCGCGCCGATTTTGTCATCGTCGCCAACAAGTTCTTGCAGAGTTGGGCGGAAGACGCCGGCGCCACATCCGTGACGTGCATTCCGACCGTGGTTGACTTGCGGCGCTATCCGCAAACGGCGCTGCCTGCGGCCGAGCCCTTCACCATCGGCTGGATCGGCACCCCTGAGACCGCGCCCTATCTGGACACCATCAAGGGCGCTCTCAAGCAAGTCCTCGCCAGGGAGGGCACCCGCCTGCTTCTCGTAGGCGCCGACCCCTCCTTCCTGCCGCTTCCCAACGTCGAGACCCAGTCCTGGTCGGAGGCGAGGGGAAGCCAATCTCCTGCAGCGCATGCATGTCGGCATCATGCCGTTGCCGCAAGGGGCGTGGGAGTACGGGAAGTCCGGCTACAAGCTCGTTCAATACATGGCGGCAAGCAGGCCGGTGGTCGCCTCTCCGGTGGGGGTGAATTGCGACGTGGTCAAGGAAGGCGTGAACGGCTTCTTCGCCATCACTGAAGAGGAGTGGATCGCAAACCTCGAACGCTTTCGCGGCAATATCGGTCTCACCTCCGCTCTCGGAGCGGCGGCACGGCAAACCGTGGAAGAGTCTTTCTCCTTGCGCGCCACCGTGCCCAAGATCGCCGAGATCCTGCTGTCAGCGGCGGCCTCGCGGCGCCCGAGCCGGCGCAAGCTCGCGCGCTCTTCCTTCAAACCCGATCTGGCGCGCTCCGCCGCGTCAAACGACGCCGCACCATCCCGATAAACAGGACAAGAGCCGCGCCGGCGGTCGCCGCGGCGAGCTTGACGGTGTGCGCCGTGCCGGCATCGAAATGCTGGAACAACGGATCGCCGGCGATGATCTCGCCCGCGATCCAGCCGAGCAACGCGGCCCCCGCCCAAACGATCACCGGGAAGCGTTCCAGCAGCGCAATGACGATGGCCGCTCCTGCCATGATGAGAGGGATACTGACGGCAAGTCCGAACATCAGAAGCGCGTAGCTTCCGCGCGAAGCCGCGGCAACGGCGATGATATTGTCGAGACTCATCACCACGTCGGCGATGGCGACGATCCTGATCGCCTTCCACAAATTGTCGACGGCTTCGACATTCCCCTCGCGGCCATTCTCCTCCCCGCCAAGCAGTTTGACGGCGATCCAGAAGAGCAGGACGCCGCCGACGAGCTTGACATAGGGCATGGTCATCAGCTGCGTGACCACGCCGGTAAACACCACCCTCAGGGTGATGGCGACCAGCGTGCCGAGCACGATGCCCCACATGCGTTGTCTCGGCGGCAGCTTGCGGCAAGCAAGAGCGATGACCACGGCGTTGTCGCCGGATAGCAGAATATCGATCCAGATGATCTGTACGACGGCGAGCCAGAAGCCAGGATCTTCGACGGTCATGCTGCTGCTTTGCCCCCGCGCGCGGCATTGGCCGGATGCTGATTCCGGCAAATCCGTGCCTAACCTTTTGCCGCCAAAAGCGGCAAGGACAAGACACATATAGGTCTTTCGGCCCTGGATTGAAGGAGGCTGCAACCACTTTATCTCGGGCAATGCCTTGTTCTTGCCCTTGTTTCCGGCAGGGGCAACCCACTATGCTGGCGGTCGCCCGAGCTCGCGAATCGGGCGAAATCTTTTGCTCAGCACACAATGGGGGGGAATCGATGAGCTTTGATGTTCAGGTGGTCAATCCGCTTATCGCCTTGATCGCTGGAATCCTGATCCTGCTCATGCCGCGATTGCTGAACTACGTCGTTGCCATCTATTTGATCGTCATCGGCGTGCTCGGGCTTGCGCACCATTTCAATATGTAGGCCGCGCAAGACATCCTGTTGCAATCAGTAACGCACTTTTGGCAAGGACGACCTGGAACCATCCAGTCCGATGGCCTATAGTTCCCGCTTCACGTTCAAGACCAAGGGAGAGACTCCTGCTGCGCTGGCACGCCGCAATCCTCGCTAGGCGCGCATCCACGCCTCGCGTGACCAGGCTCTATCAGGGCGCGGTCCTGTCCTTGACATTGATCGCGGCGCTTGGCGCACTCGCCCGTCCGAATGCCGCCGACGCTCCGCCGGCCGTCCTCGCCGAGGCGCCGCCGAACGCCGCTCAAGACGCAGGCGCCCAGTCCAAGAAGAAGGCCTATGTCTGGTCGGCATCGCGCAGCGGCTCGATGCTGCGGCTGCGCGGTCTGGTCCCCTCGGAAGAGGACCGCCGCACGGTGCTCGGCATGGTCAAGGCACATTTCGCCGATCTTGAGGTCGAGGATCGTCTCAAGATCGCCGAAGGCGCCCCGCCGCGCGAGCAATGGCTTGGCGCCGTAAGCTTCGGGCTTAAGCAACTCTCGCATCTGAAACAAGGATCGACGCGCTTGCTGAATGCCGGCCTCAAGGTCGACGGCGAAGCGCGGAGCGCCCCCGACTATGCCGAGGTGAAGAAGGCGCTGTCCGGACCGATGCCCATCGGTCTCACGATTTTGAGCGACCATGTTCGCCCGCCGCTCGTCGATCCCTTCGTGTTCGCCGCCACGCTGGGGCCAAATGCGCTCGTCCTGACCGGCAGCGTACCGAGCGAGGACAGCCGCAAGGATCTGAAAGAGCTGTCGCGGCACCTGTTCGAGCGTCCGATGCTCGACGACCAGCTTCAGCTTGCCTCGGGGGCGCCTAAAGGCTGGGACAACGCGGTGGAAGCTTTGCTGCGGGCCTTGAGCCGTCTCGACTCGGGCAAGATCGCGCTTTCGGGACTCGCGGTCACCATCGAGGGGCTGGCGCCGGACAAGGGCACCGCGATGGCAGTATCCTACCAGCTCAAGCGCGACCTGCCCGAGCTGTTCTCCTCCTCCGAGAACATCAAATGGAAGGAGGCGGATGTCTCAGGCGGCGCAGGTGCCACGATCGTCCCGCGCATCAACGAGATCATCAAGACCGATAACGGCCCGGCCACCGGCTCTCTTCCCCAGCCCAACCCTCATTCCCCACGCGACAGCAACTAACGGCAGGCAAGCCTAGTCGTTCGAGGCGAGGAACGTCCCGATGGTCTCGACCGTCTCGGGCTCGTTCAAGACCGGGGCGTGGCCCTGACCCTGCACTGTCAGGGTGCGCAGATTGGGATGGCGCTCGACCATCTGATCGACGGTCTCAGCAGTGAGCAGATCGGAGTGGGAGCCGCGGATGACCAGCGTCGGAAATGACCCCAAGGCGATGAATTGGGGCCAGAGATCGCGGGGATTCCGCAAATCGAGGGTGCTGAACGAGCGCGCCAGCTTCCGGTCGTAGCTTTGCGCCGGACGCCCATTCTTCTCGTTGAACACCGCGCGTGCGATCTCCTCCCATTGCCAGGACTCGATGGCCGGAAAGTTGCGCTCGTTCATCTCGCGGAGCAGGTGGGCGGCGTCCTCCCAGCTGCGTGGAACCTTGGTGCGTCCGACATAGCCCATGATGCGGGCGAGGCCGGTGGTCTCCATCACCGGGCCGATGTCGTTGAGCACCACGACGGCCATGGCCGTCGGCCGGAGCGCCGCCATCATCATGGCAATAATGCCGCCGCGCGAGGTGCCGACGATGGCCGCCTCGTGCAGATCCTGCAGCGTCATGAAGTCGAGCACGTCGATCAGCTCGATGAACGGCGTGTAGTTGTGCCAGTCGCGGTCGTGCTGGGAGCCGCCGCGGCCCCGATAGTCGACGCAATAGACGGCCCTTGGACGCTGCGGATGATGCGACAGGTAGCTCGCGAGGTAATGGAAATCGCGGGCATTGCGGGTGAGACCGGGAAGGCAGACTACCGGCCTCGCCTTTGCGTCCATCACCGGATAGTGCCGCACATGCAGCCGCAAATCGTCGAACGACGCGTAGTAGAGGTCTCGCCACAGCTCGCCGTTAAGCTCGGACATGTCGTGATTGGCGCCTAGGGAGCGGTTCGATGGGTGAGCAATCGCTATCTCGCCGCTCTTAGTTTTTACCGGAATTCCGGTGCGAGCAAGCCTACCGCTTTCAGCCTACTCGGATTTCGCCTGTTTCAACGCTGCCGGCGCGTTCGACGCCGCCTTGGTCGTGGAGGCCCGGCGGCCACGATTGAGATCCTGCACGAGCTGCAGCGCCTTCTCGCTGCCCGAGAGCCTGGAGCGATAGAGCTGCAATGTCTCCATGATTTTCTTCACGTAGTCCCGGGTCTCGGTGAAGGGGATGCGCTCGATCCAATCGACGGGATCGTTGCGCGGATCGCGGGGATCGCCAAAGGCCTTCATCCAATCCTGCACCCGGCCACCGCCGGCGTTGTAGGCGGCGAGCGCGAGGAAATAGGAGCCGCGATAGCTGTCGATTAGGTCGCGAAGATGCGCCTCGCCGAGCTGCACATTGTAGGTGGGGTTGGTGAGCTGCGCCGGGGCAAACTTGAGCTTGTATTGCCTGGCCACCGCCTTCGCGGTGCCGGGCATCAGCTGCATCAGGCCGCTTGCCCCAACCGGACTCTTGGCCCCGGCGTTGAACTCGCTCTCCTGACGCGACAGAGCGTGCACCAGCGCGAGATCCACGCGGTCGGTGAGGAGGCTCTTGAACGGCGGAATCACCCCGATGGGAAGGGCATAGTCGCCCACTGGGAGATCGCGATTGAAGGCGATCTTGGCAAGTCTGAGCGCAATCTGCGGGTCGCCCGACGACTTGGCCAACTCGGCGAGCAGCACGACCTCTCCCGGAGCCGTAAGCTTGCGCGAAAGGGCGAGGAAGAATTGCGAGGTGATGCCCTTCATGCCGGCGGCATCGGCGACGCCGATGGCGCGCACCGCATCGTTGGCAAGGAAGTTCTGGATTTCGGCGTCGGTCGGTTTCGGTGTCGGGGTCACGGCAAGATTGGCGGGCCTGGCGTCGAGCGCTTGCCGCCCGAGCTGGCCGTAGAAATATTGCGGGTACTTTGCCGCGGCATGGAAATGCACGAGAGCCTGACCGTTGTCGCCGAGCGCGAGCGAGGTGCGGCCCAGCCAATATTCGGCAAGCGCGAGATTCTTGGAGCCCTTGGCCGCGGCGCGGAGCGCGAGGAAATGTCCAAGCGCCGTCTCAGGCTCCGACAGAAAGCGCAAGGCGATCCAGCCGGCGAGGAACTCTGCCTCGATATAAGCGTCGCCCGAGATCGGACCGTGCTGCGCGGCGATTTCATAGGCGATGCGCGACTGCCCGGAATTGAGCGCGATGCGGCAATTGAGGCGCCGCTCGCTCCACCAGCCTTCGAGGTCGATCAGCTTGTCGGGCTCGCGCGGCGCGTCGAGCAGCATCTTCCAGGCTTCTTGGTCGCGGTCTTTGCGCCGGAGCCATTGAATGCGGTTGTAGAGGAGGCCGATGTCGCCCGCGGTCGCGCTCGCCGGCAGTGCATCGAGCAGTTTGCCCGCATTCGCCCCGCGCTTGACCACGGCGATGCGGGCCGCGACCTTCTTCTGCTCGGCGGCGGACAGCAGCTTCGAGGTCCTGAGCGCGGCCTCGGCGGTAGTCTTGCTGTCGGGGAAGAGCAGCTTGTCGATGCGGGCCTGGTGGTCCTCAGCGGTCAGCATGGAGCCGAAGCGGGCGAGGAACTTTTTCTCCACCGCGAGATTGAGCTGATAATCGCGCCAAGCGGACACCACGAGCTCGCGCGCCGCAGGCTCGTTGTTTTCCTTCATGAAGGCGCTGGCGAGCGCGGCCTTGCCGGCGCCGGTCAGCGGAGTTGAGTTGCCGAAGAAGGCGCGTACCTTTTCCGGGCTCGCGTCGGCGAGAAAGAGGGCGATTTCGGCACGCTCGCGAAGCTCGTCTTGGCCGGGCCACTGTGGATTGGCGAGGCGGAAGCTCTCGATGGCTTCGGCCGAGGCATCGTAATCGCCGTTCCGGTATTCGAACCAGGTGGCAAGCTTGCGCGCGGCGCTGTCGGTGATTCTCGCGACCGCGGCACGGGAGCCGGCGTCGTCGCCCCTGAAGCTCGCGCTGAATGCATCCTTGAGATTGGCCGCATCGGCGTCGCTCAGCTGATAGTAGAGCAGCGGCTGCAAGATCGCGGCATAGGCGCCGCTTGGCGCAGGCTTCGGCGCGGGCGCATTCACAGTGGCAACCGGAGCCAGGATCGCGGGATCCGATGAGGCCGCGGACGGGCGCTCGGGATTGCGCTCGGGCACCGGAATGCCGGAGGCTTCCGTCTCGGCGGCAGACGCGGCCGGCACCTCGTGCGGCAACGGCTGCTTGGCAATCGCTTCAGTGGTGTCGGTGGAGGCTGCGTCGGGGCTAAAGGGCGCCGTCACCGCCACGCGATTCGGGTTGCGGTCCGGCAATGGCACCACGGCCGCGGGCTTCGCGACCTTGGTCGCGGGCTTAGCGGTTTTGGCGGTCTTCGCCGCGACGGGTTTGGCGCGCGACTTGCTGGCATGCGTCTTCGCCGCCAGCGACTCCGGAGCAAGGAGCAGCGGGACGAACAACGCGCAGAACACAATGAGTGATACGGTTGCCTTTATGCTCTTCATTCTCGTCGATCGGTCCGGGTGCGCGATCCCGCCATGAATGGCGAGGATTTCCCCCTAAGCCGGGGCTCCGCGACGAAGCTGGCTATACTAGCCTGCCAAACTCAACAATGTCTGAAAAAATCCGGCGGAAAGATGACTGGAAGGGTCGCAACAATCACCTGCAAGCGACGGTTAAGTCTATGAAAATGTGTGTTTAAGCCGCGCCAACGACGAGACCGGCCAAACAGGATGGGGACTGATAGTTGCCGAAAGAGCGCAAACCCCTGCCGGCCGTGGCAAGGTGACCGAACTTGCCGCCCGAGTGCCAAAACTTATTGCCCGCCGTCATTTTTTGAGCCCATAAGCTCACTCTTTCACCGTCAGGAGCAGAGATCTCGTGCCCATGCCGCCCTTCCAAGGCTCGATCACGGCCCTTATCACGCCCTTCAAGAACGGCGAGGTCGATGCACGCGCCTACCAACGGCTCGTCGCGTGGCAGATCGACCAGGGCACACACGGTCTCGTCCCGGTGGGCACCACGGGCGAATCGCCGACGCTGTCGCATGAGGAGCACAAGCGCGTCATCGCGCTGTGCATCGAGGCTGCGGCCGGACGCGTGCCGGTGATCGCGGGCACCGGATCGAATTGCACCTCGGAAGCCGTGGCGCTTACCCGCTACGCCAAGGACGCCGGCGCCGACGGCGTGCTGGTGGTGAC
>DATDLA010000291.1:0-2358 GCA_036519535.1 Methyloceanibacter sp. | reverse complement strand
GACACCGTTGCCAGTCTTTGTCGCCTTTGCGGCCTTCATGCTCATCATCTATGGCCACCGCCTCGGCCTGTCCGTGCCCCCGTGGCCCGGCTTTGAAGGGCTATTCCGCCCTCCGCGAAAGTCGGCCGGGCAGAAATCCGGCGTGCGCACCGATGCTTTGGAGATGGTGCTCGATCACGACAGCGGCCACATGGACGGACGGTGTCTCAAGGGGCGATTCGCCGGAAGAGCCTTGTCCTCGCTGAGGGATGAGGAGCTCCTTCTGCTGCTTGAGGAGATTAGCGCAACCGATCCGCAAGGCGCGGCTCTGCTCGAGGCCTATCTCGACCGCCGCTGTCGAGGGTGGCGCGAACGCCGCTCGGGAGGCGACGCAAGAGAGGAGCCGAGGCACCCGCGTGACCGCGCAGGCCACATGAGCCGCAAAGAGGCTTACGACGTGCTCGGCCTTGAGGCAGGCGCGGCGGAGAGCGAAATTCGCGCGGCGCATCGCAGGCTAATGATGAAGCTGCACCCCGATCAAGGCGGATCCACTTATCTTGCCTGCCGTATCAACGAGGCAAAGGACGTTCTGGTCGCGCGCAAGTGAACGGAACGACTACCACCTTGCCAGCGGAAGGCCGAGATAGCGCGTGGTGCCCCTGCGGATGAGCTTCGTCGGCATCTTGCCGCGCAGGAAGTAATCGAGCTTGGCGAAGGGACCGACCTGATAGCGGAAGCGCGGCCGGCGCGCTTCAAGCGCGTTGGCGATTACCGACGCAACCTCCTTAGGATCGCGTGAGGTCTTGGCCTGGTGCCGGTCGGCGGCTTGGCGCAGCAGCTTGAGCCACGGGAGATAGGCGCTGTCCGCCGGCACGACCCACTTCGTACTGTTCCAGATCTCGGTGCGATAGGGTCCAGGCTCGATGAGAACGACGTCGATACCGAAGGGATCGACTTCGTAGGCGAGCGACTCGGCCCATCCTTCCAGCGCCCATTTCGAGGCGCAGTACATCGAGTTTCCCGGCTGACCAGCGAACGCAGCCTGGCTCGAGAGAAGAACGATGCGGCCGCGACGCTGCGCGCGAAACGTGGGCAGCACCGCGCGCGTCAGGTTAAGCGCGCCGAAGAAGTTCGTCTCCATCACGCGCCTGATGTCGGCGTCGGACAGATCTTCAAGAACACCGGCAACGGCAATGCCGGCATTGTGCACGACCGCATCGAGCGTGTGGCCGGTCTGCGCCAGGACTGACTTGACCGCGGCCTCGATCGAAGCAAGGTCGATGACGTCGAGCTGCACAAAGGTGACGCGCTCGGAAAGTCCCGCATCTCTCAACGCGCGCTCGAGAGAGTCCTTGCGTGCCAGATCGCGCATGGTGGCGAACACCCGCCAGCCTCGGGCCGCGAGCAGTTCCGTGGTGACGCGTCCGAAGCCGGTAGATGTTCCGGTGATCAGGACAGTTGGCATTCATCCTCCTATCAGTCGCTTCAGGCCAGTCCAAGCTCGCTATGGCCGCATGGTAGTTTAGAACCATTAAATCTGTTGCCCATTTGTTACAGACACCCTTCGCCTCGGGTTTTACGGTTGCCCTCATCAGAATGAGTGGCCGAGTCTTGTATGCAGCGCGACAGGGGCAACGAATTCGGTTGGGGTGACCCTGGCAGCGCCGGAGCCGCGCTCGCGGCAGAGGCGGCGAAGCCCGGAGGCCAACCCCGCAGCCTGCTTGCGATCTTGCGCTACGGCTCGGCGAATCTGCTGCTCGGGCTCGGCGCGGCGGCCTTGGTCATCGGCGGGTGGGGGACGTGGGTAGTTCTTGCCTTGGCTCTGGTCTTTGGATCGTTCGCCGACGAGGTGAGCGGCGATGACGATACATCGCTCAAAGAGAGCCGGTGCCTGTTCTGCACGGCGAATCTTTATTTGACGCTTCCGCTGGTCAGCCTTTTGGCATTTCTCCTGGTTCGTTTCGCCGCCGAGCCGTCCAGCCTAACCGAGCAGCTGTTCGAAACGATCGGCGCGCTGTGGCTGACCGGCTATCTCTTTGCGCTGGCCGGCGCCACGGTCGCGCATGAGCTGACGCATCGCAACAACAGGTTTGCCAAGCTGTCGGCCTATCTCCTCCTCGGCTTCACCGGCAACGCATCCTTCTTGATCTACCACATCTACACGCATCACCGGCAGGTCGGCACCTATCACGACGCCGCCACGGCACGGCGTGGAGAACGCTTGCGCACTTTCATGGCGCGCACCTGACACAGCAATTTGCGCATGCAGCGCGCTTCGAGGCAGCGCGTCTCAAGCGCAAGGGCCTCTCCCCCTATTCTTGGCGAAACGAATTGATCCTGGCGCATCTCGTGCCGCTGGCAATCCTGGCTCTCGCCGGG
>DATDLA010000290.1:0-4815 GCA_036519535.1 Methyloceanibacter sp. | reverse complement strand
TCGCCACCACCGGCGCCAACGCCATCGGCGTCGTGTCCGACGACGAGAAGCGCGACTTCGTAATGTCGCTCGGCGCCAAGGGCGTGATCAACCGCAGCAACTTCAAATGCTGGGGGCAGATGCCGACGGTCGGCACGCCGGAATACGATGCCTGGGTGAAAGAGGTTCGTAATTTCGGCAAGGCGATCTGGGAGATCACCGGCAAGGGCGTCAATGTCGATTGCGTGTTCGAGCATCCGGGCGAAGCAACCTTCCCGGTGTCGTGCTTCGTGGTGAAGCGCGGCGGCATGGTCGTGTTCTGCGCCGGAACCACCGGCTACAACCTCACCATGGACGCGCGCTATGTATGGATGCATCAAAAGCGCGTGCAAGGCTCGCACTTCGCCCATCTGCTGCAAGCGAGCCAGGCGAACAAGCTCGTGGTCGAGCGGCGCATCGATCCTTGCATGAGCGAAGTATTCCCCTGGGAGCAGATCCCCAAGGCGCATATGCGGATGATGAAGAACGAGCATCGCCCCGGAAACATGGCGGTGCTGGTCAGCGCACCTTGCACCGGCCTTCGCACCTTCGAGGACGTGATCGAAGCCAGCAAGCAGATGCATGGCGGCTAGGCCCCGCATCGCTCAATGCGTCACCCCGGCGAAAGCCGGGGTCCAGTTTTCATTCGCGCTTCGCCCGGCTGGATTCCGGCTTGCGCCGGAATGACGGCAGGCCCGGATTCAGGTTTGACTTTGGCGCGCCCGCGCGGTTTTTTCCTTTCGGGTGCAATGCCATGCTCGTTGAGGATACCGACCGGTGACCGTCGCTAGCGAAGCCAGGGCCGACAGTCAGTCGGGCCAGATTTCCGATCTCATTCCCCTTCTAAAGTCGGCGGCCGAGGCCGCCAACACGCTGCGCGACCGTTCGCGCGAGGCGGTTGCCGGCAAGGTCGGCCAGGGCGGCAAGATCGACGGCGAGGCGCTCGAGCGCGAGCAGCACGCGGCGCATGGGCTCGCCTGGATCGCCACCTATGCCGAGGCGCTGAACCAGGTCGCGAGCTATGCGCGCCGCATGTCGGACGAGGGCCGCTTCGGCGAGATGGAAGCGCTGCTCGCGCAGATCGGCGCCGCCGAATATGCCGCGCAGCTCGCCGGCGGTGTGCCGATGAGCCAGGGCGAGATCGCGCGCACCCATGAGCTTGGCGTGTCCGAGAAGGACCAGACAGCCTTTCTCACCGCCAATGTCCGGGACCTCATCACCGGCACGACCGCCGCCACCCGCGCCCGCGCCATTGCGCTGATCCGCGGGTCGCAAGGCGCCGTGTCGTATGGCGATACCGGCCTCGATGAGACGGTTACCGCCATGCGCGAGGAGATGCACCGCTTCTCAGAGGCAGAGGTCGTGCCGCATGCGCAAGAGTGGCACCTGAAGGACGAGTACGTACCGATGGAGCTGATCGGCCAGATGGCCGAGCTTGGCGTGTTCGCGTTGACCCTGCCTGAGGAGTATGGCGGGCTCGGCCTCGGCAAGGAGGCCATGTGCGTGGTTTCGGAGGAGCTGTCGCGCGGCTATATCGGCGTCGGCTCGCTCGGCACGCGGTCGGAGATTGCCGAGGAGCTGATCCTGAACGGCGGCACCGACGCCCAGAAGCAGGAATGGCTGCCGAGGATCGCGAGCGGCGAGGTGCTGCCCACGGCGGTGTTCACCGAGCCCAACACCGGCTCAGATCTCGCTTCGCTCACCACCCGCGCGGTGAAGGACGGCGACGTCTATCGCATCACCGGACAGAAGACCTGGATCACCCATGCGGCCCGCGCCGATCTCATGACCGTGCTCGCCCGCACCAATCCGAACGAGAAGGGCTATCGCGGCCTCTCGATGTTCTTGGCACCAAAGCCGCGCGGCACCGACGACAATCCCTTTCCGGCCGACGGCATGACCGGCGGCGAGATCGAGGTGCTCGGCTATCGCGGCATGAAGGAGTTCGACATTTCCTTCGACGGCTTCGCCGTGCCTGCCGCCAATCTGCTCGGCGGCGTCGAGGGGCAGGGCTTCAAGCAGCTGATGCAGACTTTCGAGGCGGCGCGGATTCAGACCGCGGCGCGCGCCATTGGCGTGGCCCAGGCCGCGCTCGATCTCGGGCTGCGCTACGGCACCGAGCGCATACAGTTCGGCAAGCCGATCGTCGCCTTCCCGCGCGTCTCAGATAAGCTGGTGATGATGGCGGCTGAGATCCTGCTCGCCCGTCAGCTCACGTATTTCGCCGCGCGCGAGAAGGACGCAGGCCGCCGCTGCGATCTCGAAGCAGGCATGGCCAAGCTCCTCGCCGCCCGCGCCGCCTGGGCCGCCGCCGACAATGCGCTGCAGATTCACGGCGGCAACGGCTTCGCGCTCGAATATCCGGTGAGCCGCGTGTTGTGCGATGCGCGCATCCTCTCGATCTTCGAGGGCGCCGCCGAGATCCAGGCCCACGTCATCGCCCGGCGCCTGCTGGAAGGCTAGCCCGCGTAGCTTGTGTCGCTTTGCTCCACCTTCCAGGTGATGCTGCCATGCTATGGTCGCGGCATGCTAGAAGACGCCATAAGATTTGCAACGTGGAGGAGACGCATGCGCAACGTGAACGTGGTGTTGGCCGCGATGGCCGCGCTCATGCTTGGGGCGAGCTCAGCTCACGCCATCGAGGTCAAGAAGAAGATCAACGCGCCGGCATTGCCGCCAAAGGTCTGGGCCATTGCTGGGGACTTCTGCGCCATCAAGGACTGGCACCCGCTGGTCGCCGATTGCAAAGAGACCGAGGAGGGGGGCACCACCTTCCGCACACTAACTCTCAAAAACGGCGGCACCATCAAAGAGAAGCTCTTAGAGTCCGACGAGACCAGCTACAGCTACGAGATCATCGAAAGCCCTCTGCCGGTGAAGAACTACAAGGCGAAGCTTCGCGTCGAGGTGGACGAGAGGGACCCGCAACGCACGACCATCTTCTGGGAAGCGACGTTCGACGCCAACGGCGTCTCCGAGGACGACGCCAAGAAGAAGATCAGCGATATCTTCATGAGCGGCCTCAAGGGCATCAAGCAGAAGGTCCTTCCGCCAGAGGGAAGCGACTCGACCACCCATTGACCGACGGCCGCATGAGCCAGCGACGGTCGATCCTCATCACCGGCTGCTCATCGGGCATCGGCCTTTGCGCGGCGCAAACCCTGAAAGTGCGCGGCTGGCGCGTGTTCGCCACGGCGCGCAAGCCTGAAGACATCGCCCGTCTGAAAGATGAGGTTGGGGTCGAGAGCCTC
Source organism: Methyloceanibacter sp. (assembly GCA_036519535.1). GTDB lineage: Bacteria > Pseudomonadota > Alphaproteobacteria > Rhizobiales > Methyloligellaceae > Methyloceanibacter. The sequence goes on along the minus strand of DATDLA010000290.1, from coordinate 1,546 downwards.
TATCTCGACTATGCCGAGCCGGACTCGATTGCCGCCGCGGCCGCGCATGTGCTCGCGGCAACCGAGGGAAAGCTCGATGCGCTGTTCAACAATGGCGGATATGGCCAGCCTGGCGCGCTCGAGGATATCAGGCCTCAAGTGCTTCGCGCCCAGTTCGAGGCCAATGTCTTCGGCTGGCATGATCTTACGACCCGCGTGATCCCGTCGATGCGCGCCCAAGGCGAAGGCCGCATCGTGTTCTGCTCCTCGGTGCTCGGGCTCCTCGCGGCACCTTATCGCGGTGCCTATTGCGCGTCGAAATTCGCCGTCGAAGCCCTCGCCGACACGTTGCGCATGGAGCTTGCCGGGTCCGGCATCCATGTGGCGCTGATCGAGCCTGGGCCGATCGCCACCCGCTTCGTGGAGCATGCCATCGAGGCGTATCGGCGCAACGTCGATCTCGAAGCCTCGCACCACCGCGACATCTACAAGGCCCGCATCGCCCGCATGGAGGCCGGCGGCAAGCAGACCTTCAAGCTTGGTCCGGAGGCGGTGGTGGCCAAGCTCGTGCATGCGTTGGAGAGCGCGCGACCCAAATTTCGCTACTACGTCACCCTTCCCGCCTACGCCGTGGCTCTGTTACGCAGGATCCTGCCGGCGGGCGCCCTCGACGCTGTGGCGAGGCGGAACTAGAATTCGCCTGCGGCGCTGAACGCTTGTCCCGCCAAAGCGTTACAACCCATGAAAAGCCGCCGGCCAGGGGTCAGCCATGCACGCATTGACGGCCTATGTCATTCCGTTCGCCCTTGCGGCCGTCGCCACCGTGCTGTTGCTCGGCCTGTGGAACATGCTGCGTGGCGGCAGCCCCAATCTCAGCCAGACCTTGATGCGCTGGCGCGTGGTGCTGCAATTCATCGCCCTTTGCCTCGTCATGGCGGCCATCTACTTCTCCGGCAAGTATTGAGTCCGGTGATTGCCCCCGTTCACGAAGGCTTGACCCTCTTTCGCGTCCAGTTAGGCTAGCCGTTACTTTTCTAGAGGTTGAATGCGCGCGAGCGTGGCGGTGGGTAATGGTCGTTCTCAGCAAGATATACACGCGCACCGGCGACGACGGGACGACCGCGCTCGGCTCTGGCCGGCGGGTGTCGAAATTCGACCTTCGGGTCGAATGCTACGGCACGCTCGATGAGACCAACGCGGCAATAGGCCTTGCCCGGCTGCATACGCGATCGGACCCAGCGCTCGATGCCATGCTCGCGCGCATCCAGAACGATCTGTTCGATCTCGGCGCCGAGCTCTGCTACCCCGACGAAAGCAAGGATGCGCGCGGCCGCCTGTCGGTGAGCGACGCGCAAGTCGAGCGGCTCGAGAGCGAGATCGACGCTCTGAACCGCGAGCTTCAGCCCTTGCGCTCCTTCGTGCTTCCCGGCGGCACGCCGTCGGCAAGCTTTCTGCACCTCGCGCGCACAATATCGCGCCGCGCCGAGCGGCTCACGGTGGCGCTTGCCGCGCGGCCGAACGAGCCGGTCGGCGGAAGCGCCCTGCGTTATATCAACCGGCTTTCGGA
>DATDLA010000289.1:0-3395 GCA_036519535.1 Methyloceanibacter sp. | reverse complement strand
ACCCTCACCAAGGCCAAGATCAGGGGTGTCGAATCGAACGGCATGCTGCTGTCGGAGCGGGAGCTTGAGCTGTCCGACGAGCATACCGGCATCATCGAGCTTAAGCCCGACGCCAAGATCGGCAGCCCCGCGGCGAAAGCTCTTGGACTAGACGATGCGGTGATCGAGATCGCCATCACCCCCAACCGGCCTGATTGCCTCGGCGTGCGCGGCGTCGCCCGCGACCTTGCCGCCGCCGGCCTCGGCAAGCTCAAGCCTGATCCGGTCAAGCCGGTAAAGGTGAGCTTCCCCAACCCAATTCCCATCAAGCTCGATTTCGACAAGGCGACCGCGAGCGCCTGCCCGGTGTTCGCCGGCCGGGTCATCAAAGGCGTCAAGAACGGGCCGAGCCCGGAGTGGGTGCAGCGGCGCCTCAAAGCGATCGGGCTTCGGCCGATCAACGCGCTGGTCGATATCACCAATTACATCTCCTATGACCGCGGCCGGCCGCTGCACGTCTATGACGCCGACAAGCTCACAGGCACGATCCGCGCGCGGCTTGGGCGCAAGGGAGAGTCCTTCAACGCGCTCGACGGCAAGTCTTACGAGGTCGACGAGGACACGTGTGTCATCGCCGACGATAGCGGCGTGCTCGGCCTTGGCGGCGTCATCGGCGGCGAGGAGACCGGCTCGACCGACGCCACCACCAATGTCTTTATTGAATCGGCCTATTTCGATCCGAAGCGCACGGCGCGCACTGGGCGCAAGCTCAATATTCAGTCTGATGCGCGCTTCAGATTCGAGCGCGGCGTCGATCCGGCCTTCGTGGTGCCGGGGCTCGAGCTTGCCACAAGCATGGTGCTCGACATTTGCGGCGGGACGCCAAGCAAGGTCGAGATCGCCGGCAAGCCGCCTAAGGCGAATGCGCCGTTCGCCTTCGATCCGAAACTCGTCAGGAAGCTCAGCGGCCTCGGGCTGAAGAGCGGCGAGATCAAAAAGCTGCTCACCGCGCTCGGCGTGGAGCTCAAGGGCACGTCGCCAAAGCTTAAGGCTGCGCCGCCGTCATGGCGCCCGGACATTTCCGTGCCCGTCGATCTCGTCGAGGAGGTGGTGCGGCTCGTCGGCGTGGATCGCGTCCCGGCGACGCCGATGAAGCGAGAGGCAGGCGTGGCGCGGCCGGTGCTGACCGAGATGCAGTCGCGGACTCGACGCGTGCGACGCGTGCTTGCCGCGCGCGGGTTGGTCGAGGCGGTGACCTGGTCGTTTATCGCGCCCGATCAGGCGAGACTGTTCGGCGGCGGCGCGGCAGATCTCACTCTGAGCAATCCGATCTCGACCGAGCTTGCCCAGATGCGGCCCGGGCTCCTGCCTGGGCTCGTCACCGCGGCGCAGCGGAACCGCGACCGGGGCTTTGCCGATGGCGCTCTGTTCGAGCTTGGCCAGGCCTATCGCGGCCCCCTGCCCGAAGACCAGTTCGTTGCCGCCGCCGGCGTGCGCTTCGGCCATTCGGCGCTTCAAGGCTCAGGCCGCGATTGGTCAGGTGAGGCACCCGAAGCGGATGTGTTCGCCGCCAAGGCTGACGCAGCGGCGGCGCTTGCCGCCCTCGGCATCGACCAAGCGAGCCTCAGCGCGACACGCGAGGCGCCCGGCTGGTTTCATCCGGGACGCTCGGGCGCGCTCAAGCTCGGGCCCAAGGTGGCGCTCGGGGTGTTCGGCGAGTTGCATCCCGACGTGCTGGCGAAGCTCGGCGTGGATGCGCCGCTCGCGGCTTTCGAGCTTTACCTCGACGCCATTCCCCCGGCCAAACGCAAATCCCTGACCAAGCCAGCGCTCGATGCCTCGGACCTGCAAGCGGTGAAGCGCGACTTCGCCTTCCTGCTCGACGAAGATGTCGCCGCGGCTGACGTGCTGCGCGCTGCACTCGGCGCCGACCGCGCGCTCATTACAAATGCCGGCGTGTTCGACGTGTTCACCGGGACCGGCGTGCCGCAAGGCAAGAAGTCGCTCGCCATCGAGGTGACTCTCCAGCCGCGCGAGAAGACGCTCACTGACGCCGAGATCGAGGGCGTCGCGGCGAAGATCGTTGCCGCCGTCACCAAGGCCACCGGCGGCGAGTTGCGGGGCTGAAAATCTTGTCATGCCCGCGCAGGCGGGCATCCAGTAATCAGCACCGCGCTACGAATTGAGGCCAGGGATTACTGGATTCCCGCTTTCGCGGGAATGACACTCAGTCAGCTCACCTCGGCTAGCCGCCGCGGCGCGTCGTCGAAGCCGAGATTATGGTCGCGGGCGAAGTGGATCATGGCGCGCTCGGTCAGCGCGGTGATGGTGAGCAACGGATTGACCCCGATCGAGCGCGGGATGATGGCGCCGTCGCAGACGTAAAGTCCCGCATGCACGCCGCCCTTTCCGTTGAACACCCGGCATTTGTGATCGACCACGCCGCTTGAGGCATCGTCGCCCATGCCGCAGCCGCCAAGCGGATGGGCGGTTGCCGGCTTGGTGCCCATGGTGGTCGCGGCGAGAGGGCTCTTGATGTAGCGGGCACCGACCGATTCAGCCGCCTTGCTCAAGGCCGCATCGACGCGGGCATAGACAGGCTGTTCGGTGACGTTCGGCCAGTCGATCTGCGCCTTGCCGTTCTCCAGCCTGATGCGGCCGCGTGCCTCGTCGTGGGAGACCACGAAGAAGGTGTAAAGGCTCTGCAGCGGGCCGTGATAGACGCCCTTGATCAGGCTCTGCGCGGCGCCGAGCAGCCTGCCGCCTGAAATGAAGAACACCGGCAGGACCGGCGCGAGCGCCGACGGCAACACGCCCTCCTGGATGAACATCGAGTGGTCGAGACGACCATTGTCATGCAGCTCGATCTCGCCGGTGACACAGGCGCCGATGGCGTCGCCGACGAATTTCGGCGGATAGCCGACGCCGATGCCGTTCACCCGCCCCTTGCCGCCGAGAGCAAAGGCGATGATGTCGCCATTGGCGGAGAAGCGCTCACCGAGGCGATCGGAGATTGGAAGGCCCTCCTCGCGCGAGCGAAGCAGGATCTCGGTCGAGCCGAGCGTGCCGGCGGAGAGCACCACGGTTTTGGCTTCGACCGAGCGCAAGGCAGCGTCAGGCTCTTCGGTCGGCGCGAAATGGACGCGCCAATGGCGCCCCTCCTTGGCGACGCGGCTCACGGTGAGCTCGGTGAAGATTTCGGCGCCATGCGCCTTGGCGTCGGGAAGGTAGGTGACCGCCACCGTGTTCTTGGCGCCGACATTGCAGCCTGAGCAGCAATCGCCGCAGAGCGTGCAGGCAGGCTGGACGATGCCCGCCGGATTGACCGTCTCCTCGAAGCTGATCACCACGGGAGCGGGAACCGGCTTCTGGCCGAAGCAGGTGCTTGCCACTTCGAGCGCACGATATTTGACGAA
>DATDLA010000288.1:0-3200 GCA_036519535.1 Methyloceanibacter sp. | reverse complement strand
TTCGTCAACAAAGCGGGCGAGGAGGTGCACTTGCGGCCGAACGGACCACTGCGGGCCAACAATGCCGACGCTCTTGCGCCTGCGCTCCTTGCCGGGCTCGGGCTCGCCGCGCAGCCTGATTTCGTGGTCGGCGAAGCGATAGCGGAAGGGCGCCTTGAGGCGGTGATGCCGGACTGGACCCCGCCACCGATCGCGCTCCACCTCGTCATGCCGCCCGGCGGTCCAAGGCCCGCGCGGGTCGAAGTGCTTGCCGCTTTCTTCACCGAGCGCCTAGCCGCATGAGCCGTGGTTACTGGCTGCGCAGTTCACTTAAACTGGATGCGGCATTTGATTTCCATGATCCTCATTTGGCTCTTCGACCTTCGTCTCGGCGTGCACCTGCTATTGGGGGGACTCATCTCGTTCTTCACCGCAGCCTAATTGCCCTCGTGGATAACCCGTTCCGGGGCGAGGTAAGTGTGCCACCGACAGCGTTCGAACTGATCTACGACCAGATGATGAAGGAGTGACGCTGCAGACCCATAAGGCATCTTCTGCAAGGGCTTCACCGCCAGCGAGGACCGCAAGCGCGTCGCGGTCGAGGATCTGATCTCAGCCTTCAGAAGCGCGCAGTAGCGGCGGGCTAGGCGGCCACTCCGGCGCCGTTGACGGAGAGGGTCTCGAGCACCGCCTTGAGCTCTATCCTGCCTTTGAGGGTGTGGGATTCGCCGCTTTCAAAATCGATCCAGCCCTCATTGAAGCCGTCCAGCATCTCGATGCGAGGTTTCGGGTGCTTCATCCCTTGCGACGTGAACAGAGCCTCCCACTTGTCACGCGGAACGGCGTCGGCACGCACGGCGCGGCCGAGAACCTCGGAAAGGGTGCGGGCGACCTCGACCGGTGCGATGCGGCGAGGTCCTTCGAGCTCGACTATGCGTCTGCCGGTCCGGTCGTCCTGCAAAAGCTCGGCGGCCACGCGACCGACATCCTCGGTCGCGACCATGGGAAAGTGCCTGTAGAGCGGCTGCAAGAAACTTGGGACCACGCCGGTAGTGCGCGCCGGAGCGATGTCCCAGGCAAAGTTGTCCATGAACCAAGCTGGGCGCAGGAAGGTCACGGAGAGGGGGAGTTCGCCGAGCTCCTTCTCGAGGATGGTGAGCTGGGTGAGGAGGTTTTGTTGTTTGGCCTGCGCTCCGACCGTCGACAGGCACACGACTTTCGGGGGACTGGCAGCTGCGAGCGCGGAGCGAAGTGAGGCGATCAGCGCCCGCGCTTCGGGAAAGCCTGGGGACGGGTCGAAGATCGGCGGCAACATGGCGAACACGCCTTCGACACCCTTGAAGGCTGCGGTCAGGCTTGCCGCGTCATGGAGATCGGCACGCACCATCTCGCAGCCGCGCACCGCCCAAGGAAGTCCTCTATTCGCATCGCGAAGCACGGCGCGGACGCGCCTCTTGTCGGCGAGAAGCTTGCGCGCGACGGCGCCGCCGACCTGACCCGTAATGCCAACGACTGCGTACATGAAAACTCCCTCTACATCCCGGCCACGCCCTGCACCGGATAGGGATGCGGAACGCACATCCAGTACCCGACCGCAGGGAACTTCTTGAGGTCCTGCCGCTGCTTCAGAAACTGCATGGAGGCGAGATAGCCTGCGTGACCCTTGCAGCCCTCATAGGTTATTTCCTGGGTCATCCACTCAGGCGGGATCGGCACATCGACGCAGCCGAGTTCCGCGTAGTAAGCCATGCGCTCTTGATGCGTCATCGGCTTGTCGTCGTCGTAGCGATGTCCCTGATTGATCGGCTGGAGAGGGGTCTCCACCTGGGGACAGGCTTTGACGATGACCTCCACATAGACATGCGGCGGAGGTGACGGATCTCCTGAGGTCTGCGGCGAAGTTCGGCTCGACGCGACTGGTGCATCGAGAGCCGCGGTCTGCTCGGCCGCATCGGATGGCGCGGCGACGGCCATAACGATAGGCAGCGCCGAAGCCGCGCGCCGCAAGTTGCGGACAGTCTTTTGCAGAGAAACTCTCATCGCCGACCCCGCTTGCTGTTGGCGCCGTCCCGACCGGGACCGCATGAGAGTTTAAGTTGGTCGCGTCGCGGCCGATGTGCTTGAGGTCAATTGCGGCGATTGGTTGCTTCTTGCGCTATGTTGGACGCGAAGAACGAGGCTATCGCCTCGTCCGCGATGGGTTCAGATCAGTCGATCAGCGTCAGCGGAAATAGATCTGGATCGAGAAGGTGGACTTGACGCCGGCTGGTGGCGGCGGGAAAGGTGCTGCACTCCGCACCGTGGCGATCGCCGCCTGATCGAGCGCCGGCTTGCCGCTCGAGCGGACGATCTGCACGCCCTGCAGTCCTCCGGCCGGTCCGATGCTGAAGGCGACGGTGGCACTGCCGCCGCCCCGCACTCCCGGACGATGCCGCCCGATCGCGGCCCGGACATTGGCAGCGTAGCGGCCTGAATTGACTTTGCCGGCGGCAGGAGCGGGCTTGCGGCCGAAGCCAAGGCTCATGGGCTTGGCGGTTGACGTGCCTTGCGCCTCAGCCGCAGCGGTCTTCTTAGGCTTTTCGGCTGGAGCCGCTTTCGGCTCGGGCTTCATTTCGGGCTTGCTCTCGGCGACTGGTGTGGGCCCCGGCTTCGGCGCGTTAGCCTCGGCGGCGGCCTGCTTGATCTCGGGCGATGAAGGAGCCTGCGCCGGCACCGGCGTCTCTTCCACGGTCTCGCTCTTTACGACCTGTGTAGGCTCTGGTTCCACGACCGGCTTGGATTGCGCGGGAACAGTCTCGACCTTCGGCTCGGCCGCGACCGCCTTGATCTCTGGCGGCGAAGGAGCCGGCGCCGGGTCAGCTTTTTCGGGTGCGATGGCGAGTTGCGAGGGGACGGCTTGCGGCGATGGCTTGGACTCCGCGGGCGGTGTCTCGACCTTCAACGCCTCGGCCGTAGGCTCGTGAGGTTCGGTTAGCGTTTTGCTGCCGGTGCTCTCGACCTTGCCCGGCGCCCCGGTATCGGGACCGCCTTCGGGCTCAGTCGCGGCGGGAGCGGGCACGGCTGCTGATTGAGGCTCATCCTTCGGCGATGCATCCGCCGGATGCTCGGCGCCGACGCTCGCCGGTTCCGGTGGCGACGGGGGGCTTGCAGGATCGATGGCGTGGCCTGCCGGCGGATCCGGTACGGCGCCGGTCATGGTTGGATCGGCCGGCTCCGCCGCG
>DATDLA010000287.1:0-2496 GCA_036519535.1 Methyloceanibacter sp. | reverse complement strand
AGATGAGCAGAGTGATTTCGAGGCTCGCGTCGCGCCGCCAGCTGGCAAGGGCCGCATGCACGGGTTGGATGAAAGCGATTTGCGCGTTCTTCTCCGGCAGGTCGCGCACCGTGACGAAGGCGTCGGTACCGTCGGTGAGGGCCATCCGCAAGACTCCGGCGTCGGCGCCGAAGGTGGTGAGCGGCTGCTGCGGTCCGAGGATGGCGAGCAAGCTCGCGGTCTCGGTTGTCATCAGCGGCGCCCGCGCCTGGATGTCGCCGTCGTCGTTAGCGAGAAGCGCCGTGCGCTCATCCTGGGTTGCGCCCTTGGGCAGGCTTGCGGCAAGCGCGCCTTGCCAATTGCTGTCGGGCTTCAGCGGCTCGTCCTTGAGACGCACCGCGGTGAGGTCGGCCATCAGCGCCAGACGCTCTTCGGCCAAGTCGAATGCGGACTGCCTCGACTGAAGGGTCTGAGTGACGAGGCCGATGGCCGCAAGCGAAGCGAAGACCGCAATAAGGACCGGAACCGTGCGCCGCAGCAGCTCGGTTCTGGGCAGATGGTTGCCAGCGCTCTCGCGGATCCTCTGCCAGATCGGCGCCGCGATTGCGAACAATGGCTGCTGCGCGGAATTAATCCGCGACATTCGGTCCCCCTTAATGGGTGGTTCCCCTGCTCGAGCCGGAGAACTGCCGCATCTCCGAATCGCTCCCTATTGAAGGAGTCGGAGTTCCTGACTGTCCAAGGAAAAATTGTGGAAAATTAGTTAATAACTGATTGACGTATTATCGAATCAGTCGACGCCCAGGGTCTTTGTGACGATTTCGTAGCTGTCTGTGGACAATTGGCTCGAGGCGAGTTGCCGCAAAGAGCTCTTGGCCAGGGCCTGGCGGCGGGGCTCCAAAGTGCGCCAGCTTTCGAAGGCGCCGAGCAGCCGCGCCGCCATATGCGGGTTGAAGCGGTCGATCTGCAGCGCCGAGCTCGCCAAGAACTCGTAGCCCGCTCCATCGGCGCGGTTGAAGCCGGTCGGATTGCCGTTGACGAAGCTGCCGATGAGCGCGCGGACGCGGTTGGGGTTCTTCAGCGAGAATTTGGGGTGAGAGAGCAGCGCCTGCACGGTCTCGACCGAGTTGGGCCGCGTAGCTCTTGCCTGCACGGCGAACCATTTGTCGAGGACAAGCGGCTCGTCCTGCCAGCTTGCGTAGAAATCGGCGAGCACCTCGTCGCGCATTTTGAGGTGCGAGAGGATCGACAGCGCGGCGATGGCATCGGTCATGTTCGACGCCTCGCGGTAGTGGCGGAGGCCACGCTCGATCTCGGTCGCTTCGCCGGTGCCGACGAGAAGATCGAGGGTGGCGCTGCGCAGCGCACGCTTGCCGGCGCTCTCGGCGTCAGGCGAGAAGGGCCCGCTCGAGGCGGAGCCGTCATAGATTTCCGCCAAGGCCGCTTTGATCTTGTGCCCTATGGTGGCGCGGAGCGCCTCGTAGGCCTTGCGCACCGCGTCGGGATCGACGTTCTTGCCAAGCTCGCGGGCGATGTCGGATTCGCTCGGCAGCTTGAGGAACTCGGCGCGATAGGCGGCGGAGAGTGACGCCTCCGAAGCGGTGGTGCCGAGGGCCTGGGCAAGCCGGATGGCCTCACGGCCCGCGACCGGCTCCTCGCTCCCGCCGTCACGCGCTGCCGCGGTCAAAAGGTTCGTGGCGTAGCTCTGCGCCGCCTGCCAGCGGTTGAACGGATCGGAGTCGTGCATCATCAGGAACTCGATCTGGTCTGGATTGAGGCTGATGTTGAGACGGACCGGCGCGGAAAAGTCGCGGAGCAGCGATGGGGTGGGCGCCGCAGGAATATCGCGAAAGGTGAAGGTCTGCTCGCGCTCCGTCACCTCGATCAGGCCATCGGTGAGAGGCGTGTCACCGGCAAGCTTGAGCGGGAGGTCGTCACCGTTGCTGCCGAGCAATCCGAGCTTGAGCGGGATGGGCATCGGCTCTTTGCGGGTCTGACCTGGCGTGGGCGGGACGACCTGATTGACGGACAGCCGCGCTTGCTTCGACCGCGCGTCATAGTCGAGCGAGCAGGCGAGCTCCGGCGTGCCGGCCTGGTTGTACCAGAGCATGAATTGGGAAAGGTCGCGTCCGGAGCTATCGGCCATGGCGGCCACGAAATCCTCGACCGTCGCCGCCTCTCCGTCATGGCGGTCGAAGTAAAGGTCGAGACCTTTACGGAATCCCTCGCGGCCGAGCAGGGTCTGCAGCATGCGGCAAAGCTCGGCGCCCTTCTCGTAGACGGTGGCCGTATAGAAGTTATTGATCTCGATATAGGAGGCCGGGCGCACAGGGTGGGCGAGGGGGCCAGCGTCCTCGGGGAACTGGCGGTTCTTGAGCGCGCGCACGTCGAGGATGCGCTTGACCGGCCCCGATCTCATATCGGCGGTAAACTCCTGATCGCGGAACACGGTCAGCCCCTCTTTGAGGCAGAGCTGAAACCAGTCGCGGCAGGTGACGCGGTCGCCGGTCCAGTTAT
>DATDLA010000286.1:0-3646 GCA_036519535.1 Methyloceanibacter sp. | reverse complement strand
GCTTTCGTCCGTCGACGCCTCTCGCTGCCGGCGCAACCGAGGCGAGGTCGCAATCATGATGAGCCTCGGCGCCATCGGCTTCCTTCAGCCCTGGATGCTGCTTGGTCTCGCGGCTCTTCCCGCGATCTGGTGGCTGTTGCGGCTGACACCGCCGACGCCGCAGCATGTGGTGTTCCCGCCGACGCGGCTGTTGAAGGACCTCAAATCGACCGAGGAGACCCCGGCCCACAGCCCCTGGTGGATCACGGCGCTCCGCATGTTGCTTGCGGCGCTCATCGTGCTTGCGCTTGCCCGCCCGGTGCTGAACCCAGACCGCGAGAGCATTGCCGGAACCGGTCCGCTCTTGCTCGTGGTCGACAATGGCTGGGCCTCTGCCGCCCATTGGCAGGAGCGGCGCGAGGTGATCGACGCGGCGATAGACCGCGCCATGCGCGACGGCCGAACCGTGGTGCTGGCGCCGTCCGCGCCCGGCGACCCGCTTATCGGGCCGATCGCCGCCGAGCAGGCGCGCGAGCGCGCTGCCGGACTTGCGCCTCAGCCCTACGCACCAGACCGCAAGGCGCTTGCCGAGACGCTTCAGCGCGAGCTTGGCGGCAAGACGGACTATAGCGTCGTCTGGCTTTCCGACGGTCTCGACTATGGCGAGGGCCGGTCCTTCGCCGATAGCCTGGCCAAGCTTGCCGGCGCAGCGGGCAGCGTCTTGATGCTCCGCCCTGACCGAGACGATGCGCTGCTTGCTCTCGACCAGACCGCCGGCGAGCGTAGCGGCCTCACCGCCAGGATCTTGAGCGGAGCCGAAGGCCCGCGCGCCGGCGTGGTCAGGGCCGCCACCGGTCGCGGCGAGCCGCTCGGCGAAGTGTCCTTCACGCTGACGCGTGGAGCGCGCGAGACCAAGGCGCAATTCGATCTGCCGCTCGAGATCCGCAACCAGGTCGCCCGCATCGAGATTGGCGGCGAGCGCTCAGCCAGCGCCGTCTATCTGCTCGATGCGCGCTCTGAGTGGCACCGGGTCGGGATCATCTCAGGCGAATCCCGGGAGGCCGCGCAGCCTTTGCTCTCTCCCCTCTATTATGTGCAGCGCGCGCTTTCGCCCTACGCCGACGTCGTGACGCCGGCGGAGGGAAATGTCTCCACCGGCGTGCATGAGCTGATCGACGACAAGGTCTCGACCATCGTGCTCGCCGACATCGGCAAGCTCGTTCCGGGAACCGAAGAAGAGCTCGAGCGCTGGCTCAAAGCCGGCGGCGTGCTCATCCGCTTTGCTGGTCCGCGTCTTGAGCAGGGAGGCGATGAGCTGTTGCCAGTTGCGCTCCGCCGCGGTGGCCGGTCGCTTGGCGGATCGTTGTCCTGGAGCACGCCGCAGCCGCTCGCTGCCTTTGAGCCTTCCAGTCCCTTCCGCGGGCTTGCATTGCCGGACGACGTCAAGGTGAACCGCCAGGTGCTGGCCGATCCCACCGTCGCCACCGAGTCGCAAGTGTGGGCGAGGCTCGCCGACGGCACGCCCCTCGTCACCGCATCGCGTAACGGCGAAGGTTGGATCGTGCTGTTCCACGTCACCGCAAATTCCGATTGGTCGAACCTGCCGCTGTCAGGCCTCTTTGTCGAAATGCTCCGCCGCACCGTCAACATGGGCCCGAGCAAAGTCGATGTGGACTCAGGTGATCAAGCGCAGGCGGGGACTGGGGCGGCCAAAAGCGCGAGCGCAAACCTCGTCTCCGCGAGCGCGTTGCCGCCGATCCAGACTCTCGACGGCTACGGCCAGCTGAGCTCGCCTCCGGCGCGGGCGGCTCCCATCTCGCCGGATCAGATCGACACTGCGCAGCCGAGCCCTGCGCACCCGCCGGGCTATTATGGCTCCTCGGGCGCCACGCGCGCCTTCAATGTCATCACCGCCAAGACCGTGCTCACCCCGCTCAAGCCCATCGAGGGCGCGGGCAAGGTGAGCGGCTACGTCATGCGCAAGCCTGTGGCTCTTGAGTCGTGGCTCTATCTCGCCGTGTTGGCGCTCTTCGCGCTCGATGTTCTCGTCGTGCTGCTCATGAGCCTCGGCCTTGGCTTCCGTCGTCGCGGGGCGGTAGCCGCCGCCGTGCTGCTCGGCCTTGCCTTGCTTCCGCTGCCGCAGTCGCCGGCGAAGGCCGAAACACAACAGCCGGCGACGAGCGCCGACGATTTCGCGATGAAGGCCTCGCTCAAGACCCACCTCGCTTATGTGATGACCGGCGATGCCCAGATCGACGAGGTGAGCCGTCAGGGCCTTGCCGGGCTTAGCAAGGTGCTGACCGCGCGGACCGCTCTCGAGCCGGCGGAGCCCATGGGCGTCGACATCGACAAGGACGAGCTCGCCTTCTTCCCGGTTCTGTACTGGCCGGTGCGCGAGGACGCTGAGCCGCTCTCCGACGCGACGCTCGCCAAGGTCGACGCCTTCATGAAGCAAGGCGGCTTCATCATTTTCGACACCCGCGACCAGGAACGTGCGCTTCCCGGCAGCGCCACGCAGAGCAAGGCGCTGACCAGGCTGATCGGCCAACTCGACGTGCCGCCGCTCGAGCCGGTGCCGGAAGACCACGTGCTCACCAAGTCGTTTTACCTGATGCGCGACTTCCCCGGCCGCTGGGACGGGGGCACGCTTTGGGTCGAGGCCGAGCCGGAGAACGAGGCCGACCGTTCGGAGCGCTCCCGCCGCACCGACGGGGTGAGCTCGATCGTCGTTACCTCAAACGACCTCGCCAGCGCCTGGGCGCTCGATGACGGCAACCGTCCGCTCTATGCCACCGTGCCTGGAGGCGAGGTGCAGCGCGAAATGGCCTTTCGCGCCGGGGTCAATCTCGTGATGTACGCGCTCACCGGCAACTACAAGGCCGACCAGGTGCACTTGCCCGCCCTGCTCGAGCGTTTGGGTCAGTAGGACAGTCATGCGCTGGTCGATCGAATTCCTCCCCTTCGTGTCCTGGCCGGTGATCTGGGCTCTGGCCGCGTTTGGCGTGGTGCTGTTCGCACTTCTCTTGTGGCGCGCACGGCGCGGCGCGCTGTTGCGCGCGCTCGCTTATGCGATGCTGCTGCTCGCCATCGCCAATCCGCATTTGAAGCAGGAGGACCGCGAGCCGCTCAACGACGTGCTCGCCGTCGTCGTCGACGACACTCAGAGCCAAACCATTGCCGGCCGCGATCCGCGCACCGACGCGATTCGCAAGGATCTTGAAGACCGGCTGAAGGTCTTTCCCAATCTCGACGTCCGCTGGATCCATTCCGCATCGACCGCCGGCGACGGCGACCGCGACGGCACCATGCTCTTTACCGACCTCGCCAAGGGCCTGGCCGACGTGCCGCCCGACCGGCTCGCCGGCGTGATCATGCTCACCGACGGCAATGTCCATGACGTGCCCGGAAATGCCGCGGCGCTTGGTTTCGATGCGCCGGTGCATGCGCTGATCACCGGCAAGCCAGGCGAATTCGACCGCAGGCTCGAAGTCTTGCGCGCGCCGCGCTTCGGCCTAGTGGGCGGCGAGCAACCTGTCGAGGTCAAGGTCACCGAGACCACGCCTGGCGATGCCAAGTCCGTGAAGCTGACCGTCACCCGTCAGGGCGAGCCCCCGAGCACGCAAACCGTGCGCATCGGCGAGAAGGTCGACATCCCGGTCAAGGTCGA
>DATDLA010000285.1:0-5119 GCA_036519535.1 Methyloceanibacter sp. | reverse complement strand
ACGGTCCGCCGCGGCGGTACGTCCTGCACCACCACGCTTCCGGCCGCGACCCGCACGCAATCGCCGATATGGATATTGCCGAGGATCTTGGCACCCGATCCCATCATCACGCCGCAGCCGATCTTGGGATGGCGGTCGTCGCGCTCATTGCCGGTGCCGCCCAGCGTCACGCCGTGCAGCATGGAGCAATTGTCACCGACCACCGCCGTCTCGCCGATGACGATGCCGGTCGCGTGGTCGAGCATAATGCCCTTCCCCATGCGCGCAGCGGGGTGAATGTCGACGGCGAACACGCGGCTCGACTGGCTCTGTAGGTAAAGCGCAAAATCCTTGCGGCCCGACTGCCAAAGCCGGTTGGCAAAGCGATAGGTCTCGAGCGCCACGAATCCCTTGAAGAAGAACAGCGGCTCCAAGAAGCGGCGGCAAGCCGGGTCGCGCTTGGCCACGGCCATGATATCGGCGCGGAAGAACTCGCCAAGCCCCGGGTCCTCGGACAGCACCTCGCGGAAGGTCTTGAACAGGAGGCCGGTATCGACCGAGGGCTGCAGCCGGTGCGCCACGGTGTGGCAGACGGCGTCCTCAAGCGTCGGCTCGCTCAAAATCGTGGCGTAGATCAGGCTCGCAAGCACCGGCTCGTTCGCGCTCGTCTCTTCCGCTTCCCGGCGCACCTGCTCCCAAATCGGGTCGTAGCTCTTGATCTGCGGCTTTGCCGCGGTGAAAGCCTTGTTCATGACAGCCACCTCTCGGAAGCTCCCTTCAGTCGAGGGCTCATTTCCTGTTTCACTAGCATGGGACTTAGGGCCGCTGGGTTAAAAAGTCGAGCACGCCCCGCTTGAAGCTCGCATCGCCGACCGCCTTCATGTGATCGCGGCCCTTGATATCGAGCAGCTTGGCGCCCGGGATGAGTGCCGCAAGCTCGGCCCCAGAGCCGCCGATCACGTCTTCCGTCCCGACCGCGACGAGGACCGGAACCTTAACGCCGGCAAGAAGTTCCGGGGTGATCTTTTCGCGCGGACCGCGCATGCAGGCGGCAAGCGCGGCAAGGTCGCTCCTGGTATGCTCGGCGAACGCCCGGAAGCTTCGCGCCGTGTCATTGGCGACCTCATCGATGCTGCGCGCCTCGAGCGCCTTGGCGAGCGGCCCTGTCCCCACCATGCCCCGCACCATGTTGATGCCGAGCCCGGCAAGGATGACGCTGCGCACGCGCGCCGGATGCTTGAGCACCAGGAAGGCCGAGATGCGCGCCCCCATGGAGTAGCCCATGACATCGGCCTGCTCGATGCCGAGGTGGTCAAGCAGGGCCCTCGCATCCTCGGCCATCGTCGGCGCGCCATAGCGCTCTGGCTCATAAAGCTTCTCGCTTTGCCCATGACCCCGATTGTCGAAGGCAATGACGCGGCGGCCGCTTGCCGTCAGCGTGCTGACCCAACCCGGGTCGATCCAGTTGGTCGCAACATTGGAGGCAAAGCCGTGGATGAGCAGGATCGGCTCCCCTTCCCCCTCATCCCAATAGGCGATGCGCACGCCGTCAGATAGGAAGCTCGGCATTCCTCTATCGCTCCGGACTTTCGCCGACTATGCTCACGCCCGACCCACTTTCAAACATGTGACGCCGCCGCCATGGCTCAAACGCTGGTGCCTCATTTCGTGAATGACAAGGGCGTCGACCGCATCGCGATCGGCGTCAAGGAATTCCAATGCATGGGGGCGACCCCGCCTTTCGACCATCCCCATGTCTATCTCGATATGGGGCACGAGGCGCAGCTCGTCTGCCCCTATTGTTCGACGCTGTTCAACTACGATCCAGCCCTCAAAGCCACCGAGAGCGACCCGCCAAGTTGCGTCTTCGTGGCGACCGCACCGCCCGGCGCACCGGAGGCTTGAGCGCTCCGGCAATGACGAAGTCCGGGCCGCAGACCCGCGCGCTCATCGTGGGCGGTGGCATTGGCGGGCTCGCCACGGCCCTTGCACTCGCGCGAAACGGCATGAGCGTCACCGTTCTGGAGCGCTCCGCCTTTGCCGACGAGACCGGGGCCGGCATCCAGCTCGGGCCGAATGCGACCCGCGCCTTGGCTGAACTCGGCGTGCTTGATGCGATCGAGGCGGTGGCCTTCAGACCCGATGTCCTGCGGCTGTTCGACGGCCTGTCGGGGGCAAGTCTCGCCTCCGTGCCTCTCGGACGCATCGCTGAGCAGCGCTACGGCGCCCCCTACCTCACTCTTCACCGCGCCGACCTCCACGCAAGCCTGCTTGCCGCCTGCCGAGCCGACGGTAGGATCGAGCTCAGGAACGGCTTTGACGTAACGGAGGCCGAGACCCTCGCCAAGCCCGTGATCGTCCGCGGCGCGGACGGAACGCAGGTCGAGGGCTCAAATCTGGTTGCCGCCGACGGTCTCTGGTCGCGCTTGCGTCAGCGCGTCGCTCCCGACGCAGACTTGCGCTTTTCCGGCGCCACCGCTTGGCGTGCCTTGTTGCCGCGCGGCGAGGTGCCGGCGCCCTTCGACGCCCCAGAGGTCGGACTCTGGCTCGGGCCGCGCGCCCATCTCGTCCACTATCCCGTACGTGGCGGCAGGGACTTGAATATCGTCGCCGTGGTCGAGGGCGGCAACGCCAAGCAAGGTTGGAGCCGTCGCGCCGAACCTGATGTCCTGCTGCCAAGCTTCGATCGCTGGGCCAAACCCGCGAAGGCCTTGTTGGAGATGGTCAAGACGTGGCGCTGCTGGTCGCTCTTTCGGCTCAAGCCGTTGCCCAGCTGGACGGAAGGACGCATGGCGCTTCTTGGCGATGCCGCCCATCCTGTGCTGCCCTACCTCGCCCAAGGAGCAGCCCTTGCCATCGAAGACGCCGTCACGCTCGCGGCAAGCCTCAAGGCCTGTGGCGGCGACGCACTGGTCGCGTTTCCTCGCTACCAGTCGCTGCGCGTGGATCGCGCCGCCCGCGTCCAAGCCCAGGCCGCGCGTTTAGGGCGCCTCTACCATCTCCGTGGACCGGCGGCGTTCGCACGCAATTTTCTGCTTGGGCGGAGGCGTCCTGAGTCTCTGCTGCGGAGCTTCGACTGGCTCTACGGTGACGCGAACCGCTAAGCGGCGGGAGTCGATTTGGTCGAGCCCACGGTGAGCAGGATGAGAGCGCCCGCAAGCGCCGACAGGAGAGAGCCAACCAGCACCGAAAGCTTGAGCACGGCTTCCGTTCCCGGATCCGAAAAGGCGAGCAAGCCTATGAAAAGACTCATGGTGAAGCCGATGCCGCAGAGAACCGCGACGCCGTAGATCTGGCGCCAACCGGTGCCGGCGGGAAGTGTGGCGACGCGCGCTTTCTTGGCCAGATACACCGCGGACAAAATCCCGATTTGCTTGCCGAGGAAGAGACCGCCGACGATCCCGAGTCCGAGCGGCGACAGCAGCGACATTTGCCCGGCGGCATCGATCGACACGCCGGCATTGGCGAAGCCGAAGATCGGCAGCACCAGAAAGGCCACCCAGGGAGACAGCGCGCGCTCCATGCCGTGCAGCAGCGAGTGCCGGCCCTCGCCCGCGTTGTCGATGGGAATCATCATGGCCAGCACGACACCGGCAAGCGTTGCGTGGATGCCGGAGAGCAGCATTGCGGTCCACAGCAGAACGCCGAGCAGGACATAGGGGAGAAGCCGTGTCTCCCCGCGCCGGTTGAGCCAATAGAGCGTGGCCGCCAGCACCGCCGCGACCGCAAGCGCCGCGATGGACAGATCGGAAGCGTAGAAAATGGCGATTATGAGGATCGCGCCGAGATCGTCGATGATGGCAAGCGAGGTGAGGAAGACCTTGAGCGAGCTCGGCACCCGCGAGCCGACCAGGGCCAGCACGCCAAGTGCAAAAGCGATGTCGGTGGCGGTAGGAACTGCCCAGCCGCGCCAATTCTCCGGATGGGGGAAATTGACCGCCATGAAGATCACCGCGGGGACGAACATGCCGCCGAAAGCCGCGATCAACGGAAGCGCCCGGCGCGGCCAGGTATCGAGCTCGCCCTCCACCATCTCCCGCTTGATCTCGAGCCCGACCAAGAGAAAGAAAAAGGTCATCAACCCATCGTTGATCCAATGCCGCAAATCGAGGCTAGCGACGCGTGCATGTAGCGCTTCTTCATAAGCGCCCCCGAGAAAACTGTTCGCCATGGCGAGCGCGAGCGCGGCGCTGCCCATGAGCAAAACTCCGCCCGACGCTTCGGACTCGATGAAGCGCTCGAACGTCGTTCTCGTGCGGCGCGAAGAGGACATGAGCGGACCCCGGTGATCTGCGACGCCCTATAACCGGGGGGCAACGGCTCGGCCAACCCAATTCGTGCTTTCGGAATCTGCCGGCATGTCTAGGTGAACGGGCGCCCCGCTCAAAGGACGCCCGTAATGGCTCTTACGGCGAGACGTGTTGGACGCGGACGATCAATGCCCAGGAGCGCCGCGGCGGGCCGTCTCATAGAGGAACCACACGCGCCGCTCGGCCTGGTCGATCCAATTCTCGATCAGGCTTGCCGTGGCAACGTCGTTCTCGTCGTCGCAAAGCGCATGAGCCTCGCGCAAGGCGGTGATCAGCGCCTGATTGTCGGAACGGAGCTCGGCCAGCATGTCGAGCGGATCGACATAGTCGGCGTCGTTGTCAGGGATGCGCTGCAGGCGGGCGATCTCGCCGATGGAATGGAGCGTAAGGCCGCCAACTTTGCGCACCCGCTCGGCAATGTCGTCTGCGGTGACGAAGATCTGATCGGCCTGCTCGTCGAACATCAGATGGTAGTCGCGGAAATGCGGTCCGCTGACGTGCCAGTGGAAGTTCTTGGTTTTCAGATAAAGCGCGAACACATCTGCAAGCAGCGTGTTGAGCGCAGCCGTGATGTCGCGACTGGCATTGCTGCCGAGATCGGTGGGGGTCTGGAGCGGCGCCTTGCGGCGGTCCTTTACGTCCTTATCCATGTGCATGTCTCCTTGGCGGGGATGGTGCGATAACGCACTTATATGGCAGCAAGTTGCGCATGCGCTTGCTGAATTCGTTGCAAAACAATGGCAACCGTGGCCCATTTGCGCACTGGAAGAATTAACGGTTTGCCCCGGGAATTGAGGCCCAAGGCGGGCTTCGCTATCCTTTGGGGATCC
>DATDLA010000284.1:0-4598 GCA_036519535.1 Methyloceanibacter sp. | reverse complement strand
GATGTCGGTTAGCGAAGCGTGGATCTTCTGTCCGAGAAGCTCTTTACCGGCGTGTCCCGGATTGACCGGAATGACCCGGTAGCCTTTGGCCATCAGATATTTCATGGCGAAATAGCTTGGCCGCGACTGCGTCGGGCTCGCGCCTACGAAGGCAAAGGTGCGGCAGCTTGCCAGAATGCCTCCGATATAGGCGTCACTATAGCTGTCGTGGTTCACGCGAGCCGGCGAGCCGGTCATGCTCGCAAATGGAAGGGGGGTTGCCGTGCCGCCCAAGCGACGGCACGGCGCGAAGTGTCGTTACTTCTGGTCTTCTGCACCACCAGGCGCCGCCGGCGGTGAGGGCGGGCTCTCGGAAGGAGCCGGCTCCGCGGGCTTCGTCTCGGCGGGCTTCGTCTCAGCCGGCTTTTCCTCGGTGGGCTTGGCCTCGTCCTTCTTGGCCCCTTCTTTCTTGATCTTTCTCTCTGCCTTTTCCTTGTCGGTCTTGGGCTCCTTCGGCTTCTCGAGCTGTTCCTTGCAAGCCGGAGTGACCTCCGCGATGTGCTCTTTGAGGCAATCTTTGACCTTCTTGCCGGCCGCCTTCGCGTCCTTGCAGAACTTGGCCTTGTCTTCCTTGCAGGGATTTTCTGCGAAAGCCACGGTGGCGGTGGCCGGTACCAAGAAAGCGATCATGACTAACGCGACGAGCTGCTTCATGCCTTCGACTCCAATGCTTCAGAACGGGTGACGGGGTCCATACCCGAACCGGCGATTCAACGGTAGAGCGCATCGCAAGAGAGAGGGCAGGGCTGTCAGGTGCGCAGAATATAGGTGATGTAGAACGGCGACACTAGCCCAATCCAGCGCCAATATTGGGGCATACAAGGCCGAAAGTCAGCGCGGCCAGCTCGGTTGCCGCTTCTCCAGAAAAGCCCCAATGCCTTCCTCCGCCTCGGCGTGGAGCATGTTCTCCACCATGACGGTGGACGCGTAGGCGTAAGCCTCGTCGAGCGGCATCTCGAGCTGGCGGTAGAAGGCCTCCTTGCCGATCTTCAGCGTCACCTTCGGCTTCTCCGCGACTCTGCGGCCAAGCTCGACCGCCGCGTTCACCATCTCGTCAGGCGGGACCACCCGATTGACGAGGCCGAGCTCCTTCGCTTCCGCCGCCCCGACCATGTCGCCAAGCAGCAGCATCTCCATGGCCGCCTTGCGCGACACGTTGCGGCTGAGCGCGACCATTGGCGTGGAGCAAAAGAGACCGATATTCACGCCAGGCGTGGCGAAGCGCGCGTCCTGGCTTGCCACGGCGAGATCGCAACTCGCCACGAGCTGGCAGCCCGCCGCCGTGGCGATGCCGTTCACCGCCGCGATGACCGGCTTCGGCGAGCGGACGATGGAGAGCATCATCTGGGAACAGGCGTTCATGATCTTGGCAAAATAGGCCTTGCCCCGATCGGGGTCGCTGCGACGCGCGGAGAGTTCCTTGAGGTCGTGGCCTGATGAGAAGGCCGAGCCTGAGCCGGTGATGACGATCGCCCGCACGGCATCGGAGCCGCCGATCTCGGCGATGGCGGCGTGGAGGGAGGCGATCATTTCCTCGGAGAGACAATTGCGCGCCTCGGGTCGGTTGAGCGTAAGCAAGGCAACCTGACCGCGATACTCGTGCAACAGCGCAGGCGCGCTGAGGTCCCGCTGCGGCTCAAGGTCTCTGGTGCGAACCTGCTTCATTTGCTCTCATGCTCGATCATTCGCGATTCAAGCTTCTGCCCAAAATCCCGCCATTGTGCAATCTGTGCTTCCGGCGGGAGCTGAACTCATAGTGGTAATATAATACCACATACATAATTATAAGAACTCGCTCGATATTTCGTCTTCCGGCTTGACCGAGAACAGCAGAGCCGTTAGAAGCCGCCAACCCGGTCGGAAGAGTGCCACACCATGAAGACGTTTTCAGCGACGCCCAAGGACATCGAGAAGTCCTGGATTCTCATCGATGCCGACGGCCTCGTCGTGGGCCGGCTCGCGGCACTCATCGCCACGCGGCTCAGAGGCAAGCATAAGCCGAGCTTCACCCCGCATATGGATTGCGGCGACAACATCATCGTCATCAATGCCGACAAGGTCGTGCTCACCGGCAACAAGCGCGCCGACAAGGTCTATCACTGGCATACCGGTTATCCCGGCGGCATCAAGGAGCGGACCGCCGCGAAGATTCTCGAGGGCAAGCATCCCGAACGGGTGCTGCACAAGGCCGTTGAGCGGATGCTGTCGCGCGGGCCTCTCGGCCGCCAGCAAATGAAGAACCTCCGCATCTATAGCGGTGCCGAGCATCCCCACGAGGCGCAAAGCCCGACCAAGATCGACATCGCCGCACTCAACACCAAGAATGCAAGGAGCGCTTGACGTCATGCCCAATACCGAGGTGAGGACGCTCGAGGATCTGGGCCCGCTCAAGGGCGAAACCGCCGCAGCGCCCCAGGCCCGCGTCTATGAGCAGAAGCTCGACGCCAAGGGCCGCGCCTACGCCACCGGCAAGCGCAAGGACGCCGTCGCCCGCGTCTGGGTGAAGCAGGGCCCCGGCAAGATCACGGTCAACGGCAAGGACCACGCCGCCTATTTCGCCAGGCCGGTGCTGCAAATGATCCTGAAGCAGCCGCTCGTCACCGCCAAACGCGAGGACCAGTACGACATCATCTGCACCGTGAGCGGCGGCGGTCTCTCAGGCCAGGCCGGTGCCGTGCGTCACGGCATCTCCAAGGCGCTCACCCGCTACGAGCCGGAGCTGCGGGGGGTGCTGAAGAAGGGCGGGTTCCTCACCCGCGACGCCCGCACGGTCGAGCGCAAGAAGTACGGCAAGGCCAAGGCCCGACGAAGCTTCCAGTTCTCCAAGCGCTAGAAGCTTGGCGTCACTGCTACGCCGTCATTCCGGCGCAAGCCGGAATCCAGTCAAAATCTCAATTGCTGGATACCGGCTTTCGCCGGTATGACGGGCTGAAGCGCACCGTCTCACCCTTCGCACGCAATTAGGCACGCCTCATCATGGCAACCAAGAAAATCCGGGCCGCAGTGCTCGGCGCCTCGGGTTACACCGGCGCCGATCTGATCAGGCTCGCCGCCCGCCATCCCAACATCGCCTTAACCACGCTGATCGCCAAGGGTCACGCCGGTCAGCCGCTTGCGCAAGTCTTCCCACATCTCGCGACCCTCGACCTGCCGGCGCTCGTCACCTCCGATCAGGTGGATTGGAGCGCGGTCGACGTCGCCTTTTGCGGACTGCCGCATGCCACCGCCCATAGCGAGATCGCCAAGCTCCCCGCGCGGGTGAAGGTGATCGACATGTCGGCGGACTTTCGCTTGCGCGATCCCGCCGTCTACGCCGAATGGTACGGCGGCGAGCATAGCGCGCCGCAGCTTCTGAAAGAGGCCGTCTACGGGCTGACCGAGCACTATGCGGAGGAGATCAAGACCGCGCGCCTCGTCGCATGTCCGGGCTGCTATCCCACCGCCGTTCTGCTCGCACTTCTGCCACTGGCCAAGGCGAAGCTGATCGAGGCCGACGGCGTGATCATCGATGCGAAATCAGGCGTCTCCGGCGCCGGCCGGTCGCTTAAGCAGAACATCCTGTTTTCTGAATCAGGCGAAGGCCTGTCGCCCTATGGCATCGGCAATCACCGCCATGTGCCTGAGATCGAGCAGGAGCTCAGCGCGGCCGCGGGCACGTCGGTGACGGTGAACTTCACGCCGCATCTCGTGCCCATGAGCCGGGGCGAGCTTTGCACCTGCTATGTCGCGCTTGCCGGCAAAACGACCGCCGGCGATCTTAGGCAGGCACTCGCCACTTACGCGGCGAGCCCCTTCGTGCATGTGGTTGAGGAGGGCGTGATCCCGGCGACCCAGCATGTGCGCGGCTCAAACTTCTGCCATATCGGCGTGTTCGCCGACCGCCTCCGCGGCCGCGCCATCGTGATTTCGGCGATCGACAATTTGGTGAAGGGGTCAGCCGGCCAGGCCTTGCAGAACTTCAACCTGATGTACGGCTTCGACGAGACGCTCGGGCTCGAGCAGCTCCCGCTGTTTCCGTGAGCGTCTACAGCCGCTCCTTCACATAAGAGCCCGGCGCGTCTTCGATCGGCTTGAGCGGACCTGCGGCGGGATCGCGCGCCGGGATCTTGGGACCTGACAGAGCGGCAAGCCACGCCGCCCAGTCGGGCCACCATGAGCCCGGCGTCTCCGTCGCCTTCTTCATCCATTCGGCGAACGAGTCGGCGGGGGTGCCAGCCCAGAACTGATATTTCTTCTTGTCCGGATGATTGACCACGCCGGCAATGTGCCCTGAGCCCGCCATGACGAAACGCACCGGGCCGCCGAACAGCTTCGAGCCGATGAACACCGACGATGCCGGGGCGATGTGATCTTCCTTGGTGGAGAGCTCGTAGATCGGGATTTTTATACGGCTGAGATTGAGCTTCACGCCGCCAAGATGCAGCTCACCCTTGCTCAGCCGGTTCAGATGATAGAACTCGCGCAGATAGAAGGCGTGGTTGGCGGCGGGCAGCCGCGTCGAATCCGCGTTCCAATAGAGGAGATCGAACGGGAAGGGCTTCTTGCCGAGGAGATAGTTG
>DATDLA010000283.1:0-2476 GCA_036519535.1 Methyloceanibacter sp. | reverse complement strand
TGGAAGGCGTCGCGCGTAGGCCTATCGCGGAAACGTAGGCGAATTGTGGCGATGGTGCGCTCCTTGCCCGCTTCCTACGCCGTCAACCCACCCCAATTTTCGCCTAAGGATGGAACCGCCTAGGCGCCTTCCTCGTTAGGGCACTCGAAGAGGGAATGCAGCGGCGACAGTATAGAAACATAGCCAGGCAGGGGTTCTCTGCGTCTACTGGTTGGTGGCGCTGCCTTCTGCGTGTTCCGGTAAATGGCGGCCTTTTGCAGTCAGCCAAGGAAGCTGGCCGCTTCCGGGCTGCTGTCCGACCCTGACTTTGCGCTCAATGCCGCCGGCATGGGAGGTCCCCATGGGTTACCCTAAGCTCAATTCACCTGACAATGTGCTGCCGCCGAGAGTTTCCAGGCCCGGGGCCGACACCATCAGCCTGACGGCGCGGCGATTGGCGCGTCCGAAGTCGCAACCCAAGCCTCATATCTCGGGCGCGGATCAGCTGGCGCTCGCACGGATTGCCGAGCGCTTCGCGCCAGGCGCGCCCGGCGCCCAATCGGACGCGGCGCCAGAGGACGCAGCACCGAAGGATCAGCCATTCGATCAGCAGATAGCGCAGTCACCGGTCGTTGCTTCAGCGTCGGGGGTGCGAACGCTCATCGCGGTGCTCATCGCCGTCGCGCTGCTCCCAACCTTGACGCTCGGAGGCATGTTATGGCTCGGCGCGATCAAGACGCCGTGGTCCACAGGCGTTCACGCCGAAAACGCGCCATTGCCGACAGCCAAAGCGTCCCTTGCTTCAACCACTCCGCCGCCGGACCGGGCTCAGTCGAAGCAAGCCGCTGCCGTCGGAGCGCTCGCCCTCACCGCGCCTGACGCGCTCGACGCTCAGGCCGGCGGCGAAATAGCCTTCGCCGTGGCACTCGACCACGCCGGTTCATTGCCTGCCCGCAGCGTCATCGCCGTCGCCGGGCTGCCGCGCGGCGCAACCTTGTCGGCGGGGCGTCCCTATGGCGAGGCGGAATGGAACCTGAGGACGGACGAAATCGGCGATTTGCGGATCGCCCTGCCCAATGCTGCGAGCGGCGAGAGCAAGCTCAGGGTCAAGCTCGTCGCGCCCGACGGCGAAATCCTTGCCGGGACCGAGACCACCCTCAAGGTGGCGGCAGCCCCCGATCCTGGCGCTGGAGAGCCTGCCGAAGATCAGGCGCTTGCGCCTGAGCGCATCTACGACCCTAATCTTGCCGGCGTCGCCGCTTGGTCTGCAAAGACCCATCAGCTTCTCGGGGCGAGCGGTGTCGAGGAGGTCTTCACCACCCCGGACACACCGCCGGCCCCGCCAGCGGATGTCGAGCCTTCGCAGGGAGCCGACAACGATTCCAAGGCATGGGTCGCGCCGGAGTTCGTGAATCTGCGCAAAGGTCCGACATCGTCGGCGGACGTGATCAGCGTGGTCGCCAAAGGCGCCAAGCTTCAGGTCATGGGGCGCAAGCGCGGCTGGGTGAAGGTGACCAACCAAGCGACGTCGGAGAGCGGCTGGGTCTATGCCGGGAGCAAGGCGCGGCGCGGCAAGCGCACCGACCAGTCTGAGTCGGGCGGCTCGATCTGGCCGTCATGGCTTGGCGGCGGCTGATAATTTGACGGTTACCGGTTCTTAGGACTCCCGAGGGTAGGGTTAACCGATTGGACTCCTGCCCTTGGAGGGGAAGTTGCGTCTCGCGTTGTGGAGCCTCGCGGCTGTCATCGCCATAGGCGTGGCCGTCGTCTTCGTCTCCCCCCTGTTCATTTCCGCCGAGGATGTGCGGAACAGACTGTTCGCCGAGATCGAGCAAGCGACCGGATATCGCCTCACGATCAACGGGTCCCTGCACATCTCCGTGTTCCCGACGCTCAAGCTGGTGGCTGAGGATGTCGGCGTGGCACAAACGAAAGGTGCCGGCACCGTCGATTTGGCGACGGCGAAAGAGCTCCGCTTTGGCCTCGCCATGGCGCCACTGCTGAGCGGCAAGGTTCAGCTTACCGAAATCGCGCTGATCCGGCCGGTCCTCAACATGCCGGACGCAAGCCCCAAGAGTGCAGGCGCCGAACCAAGCGACAAGGCCGGGGGCGGGGCGTCGATCGCCACGGCGCTCCAGAGCCTCAGCCTCGACAGCCTGCGCATCGAGGACGGCACGCTGGTCCTGCGCGGCGAGGGCGGGGCGCCAGGCAAGCGCATCGACGGGTTGAACCTCGAAGCCTCGCTTCCTGCCTTCGACGCTTCCTTGTCGCTCGACCTCAAGGCAAGGTTCGACGGTCAGCCGGTCGGCGTGACCGGCTCCATCTCAAGTTTCGGGCCGTTCCTTGACGGAGCCGCGGCCAAGGTTCTGTTCGAGGTGGACGCTCCGGCCACCTTCCCGCAGAAGCTCGCGCTGATGGGCACCGCGACCTATACCGGCGACATTTTCGCGCTCGATGGCTTGAGCGCGAGAGCCGGTGAAACGATGCTGCGCGGCGT
>DATDLA010000282.1:0-6313 GCA_036519535.1 Methyloceanibacter sp. | reverse complement strand
AAGGCCGGGCATGACGCTTCCACTTGAGTGGCTGAGAATCAGTCGCAGTGGTCGTAGCCGGTGCTGTGACCGTAGCTGGAGCCATAGCCGTAGCCGTAGCCGGTGCTGCGGCCGTAGCCATAGCCTTGACCATAGCTGTGCACGTAGCCGTAGCGGGGCGGGTGGACATAGGCGACATGGGCCTTGGGTGCAGGCTGCTCGGCCTCTGGCGCGGGCTGCGGTGCGGCCTCGGCGGCGGGTGCCTCCGGCGCGGGCGTAGCGCTCTTGGCCGGCGCATCGGCGGGGCCGTCGGCCACGGGCTTGACCTCTGCGGGCTTCTCGGCGGCAGGCGGCGCGCCCGGCGTCTTGCTCGTATTCGCCTCGACCACGATCTGACGCGTCCCGTCTTTTGTTTCGGCAGAAGGCTTCAGATCCTCTGCGTGGGCCGCGAACGCGATCAGCAGGATGATGGCCAGTGTGGCATAAGCGACAAGCGACAGGTAAGTGTAGCGAAGGAAATTTGTCATGGGTGCGATCTCCTCTTGCGTCGTAGAGCCAAGCTCACTCGAATCTCAGGAGACCTTTCTAGGGGAGGGCGCCTGAACCCTTCCTGAGGGCGCCATTCAGCTCGCGTTCAGCGCGCAACGGCGATCTCTTCCAGCGGAGGTTCGCAAAGCCAATGCCCCTGCAAGCCCTGAAACGACAAGGCAGATTCAAGCGCTGGCGCATGTCCTGCTGGGTTGCGCTCCTCCTCTTGGTCTTCACGGCCGGAGCAGCAAGCGCGGGGGAAGGGCCGTATTTGGAGCTCGATACCAAGGGCCATATGGCCTTGATCCGCAGCATCGTCTTCACTCCCGACGGAAGCGAGCTGATCTCGGCCAGCGACGACAAGACCATCCGCGTCTGGGACGTGGGCACCGGGCGCATCGTACGCACCATCAGAGGCGAGATCGGCGACGGCGATCCCGGCAAAATCTTTGCGCTCGCGCTCTCCCGCGACGGGCGCCTGCTTGCCGCCGGCGGCCGCACCGGCGCGACGGGGCAGCGGCAGCCAATCAGGCTCTACGACCTCGACGAAGGCACGCTGGTCGGCCTGTTCCAGGGCCACGACGACGCCGTGCTCTCGCTCGATTTCTCGCCTAACGGCGAGCGCCTCGTCTCTGGAAGTACTGACGACACCGCCATCATTTGGGAAGTGGCGAGCCGCAAAGCGCTTCACCGCCTCTCCGGCCATAAGGGCGATGTGAACGCCGCGCGCTTCACCGCCGACGCCTCGGGCGTCGTCACCGCGAGCGACGACAATACGCTGAAGCTTTGGGATGCGAGCGACGGGACTCTGGTCTCAACCCTCACCGGTCACCAGGACAAGGTGCTCGCCCTTGCCGTGTCGCTCAGGGACAGCCGGGTCGCATCCGGCGCGCTCGACGGCACCATCAAGTTCTGGGACTTGGTCAACGGGCGCGTGCTGAAGGAGATCAACCAGGGCACTGAGGTGATGAGCCTCGCCTTCAGTCCCGACGGCAGGAATCTGCTCTCCGGCGTCGGCCGCGCGCCGTACTAGTCCCATGTCTGGGACGCCGCGACCGGAAACGAGGTGGCGAGCTATGGCCGCCACGACAACATCGTGCTGGCCACGGCCCTTGCTGGAAACAACCTCGCCGCCACCGCCGGCGGCAACGACAATGAGATTCATCTCTGGGACGCTGAGAGCGGCAAGCTTGCGCGCGCGCTTGTTGGCGTCGGCCGCGCCATCTGGTCTGTGGGCTTTTCGCCGGATGGGCGCGCCATCGCCTGGGGCGTCGAGCGGCCTGAAAGTGGCGAACTCGGGAACCTGGCTTTCAGCCTGAAGCTGCCGACAAAAGACAGCCCTCTCGGCGAGCCAAAGGCACTTCGTGCCGGTGCCAATGGATTCGCCCGAGCGGTGACCGAGACCGGAGGCTTGAGCCTGCAGACGCGTGCGAGCGGCGAGTTCGGCTATTTCGACCTGCTCGATGTGGTGAACGACGGCAAGATCCTCGCCACCATCAAGCGCGGCGAGAATGCCGGCTACGCCCATAACGCCTTCACCTTCACGCCCGACGGCAAGACCGTGATCAGCGGTGGCGGCCACGGCTTTCTCACCGCCTATGATCTGTCGGGACGCACGCTCGGCGAGTTCGTCGGCCACACGAGCGACGTCTGGGCCGTTGCCGTCTCCCCTGACGGGCGCTGGCTTCTGTCGGGGAGCGACGATCAGACCGTGCGCCTGTGGAACATGGCGACACATGAGAATGTGGCGTCGCTGTTCTATGGCAAGAACGGCGAATGGGTGCTGTGGACGCCGCAGGGCTATTACGCGGCCTCTCCGGCGGGCGACGCCCATGTCGGCTGGCACGTCAATGAGGGCGAAGGCAAGCTCGCCCGCTTCGTCAGCGCCGCCCAGCTCAAGCGCCATTTCTATCGGCCCGATGTCGTGACCCGCGCGCTCGTGCTCGGCAGCGCCGCCCGCGCCGTCAAGGAGGCGCCGGACACCGGCTTCGCGCTCGCCGAGCTCTTGCAGCGGAAGCCTCCGGAATTTTCGGTTCTGTCGCCTGCCACCGGAACGCAAGCGCGGGCGGACACGATCGACATCGCCCTCGACGTGCCACAAGCGGTCGATGCCATCGAGGGCTTCGACATCACCATCAATGGACGCCGCGTCGCCTCGCGTGAAAGCGGAACGGTCAAGTCCGGCGATCGTTCGGGCGTACGGCGCTTCTCCGTGCCGCTGTCGGGCGGCGCCAACGACATCGAGATCAAGGGCTACAACGCCATCGGCCAGACCGCGGAGAAAGTGACGGTCCTGCGGCCCGGAGCTCGCCTGTCGGAGAAGCGCGGGCGGCTCTATGTGGTCGCCATCGGCGTCGACGACTATCGCAACTTCAAGCAGGACCTCAAATTTGCCGGCGCCGACGCCCGCGCCTTCGACGAAATGTTGGTCGCAAAGGGCGCCCCGCTTCATGCCGAGATCAGCAACCGGGTCTTGGCCAAAGGCGGCGACCAAGCGCCGACCGCCGCCAATATCAGGGCCGCGTTGGAAACGTTTCGCAATGCCGGGCCTGATGACACCATCGTGCTGTTCCTCGCCGGCCACGGGGTCAATGACGGGCCGGACTATCTCTTCCTGCCGGCCGACGCCAAGACCGAGGGCAGAAGCTGGGATCAAAGCAGCGTGATCAATTGGGAGGCGCTGCAGGGAGCCATCGAGACGAGCAAGGGCCGCCGCATCATGCTCGTCGACACCTGCCACTCCGGCAACGCCTTCAATGCGCGCCTGCTGAAAGATGCGGCCGATGCTAGCATCGCCGTTTATGCCGCGACCGACGCCGAGACGCTGGCGCAAGAGCGGCCGGCACTCGGCCATGGCGTGTTCACCTATGCGGTCATCGAGGGGCTTAAGGGCGGCGCCGATCTCTCCCGCGATCGCTTCATCGAAGCGCAGGAGCTGTCGACCTATGTGCTTGACGCCGTACGCAAGCTGACCGCGGACAAGCAGCTGCCGACCTTCTCGCAATCAGGACGCTCCGATTTCGTCATCTCGAAGGTCCGCTGACAGCCGGCTAAGAACGATGAGAGGTTAGGCGCCTCAATCGGCGATCGCGTTCACGCGCCGGACCGAAGCGCCTCGAGCGCCTCATGCACCGCGCGAAGCATTTCGCCCGGATTGCGGTTGTCGGCGGGAGGCATGCCTTCCTCGGTGGCGCGCAGCAGCGCGTCGGCGTCGGCCTCCCAACGGATCAGAATCGCCTTCTTGTCCTCGAGCGAGAGCCCGGGCGCGGCCAGCACGTCCTTGGGCGCATGGAACACCGAAGCCGGATCGAGCTTGGCCTTGTCGAGGTCGATGACCTTCATGGCAGGATTTGCCTCACGAGCGTCAGGCGGTCTTGGTGATTCCCGGCTCCGGCTCGTCGGTTTCGTCCATGCCGAGCATCTCGCCCAAGCGATTGCGCGCGCGATTGACGCGGCTCTTGATCGTGCCGACGGCACAGCCGGAAATCTCCGCGGCTTCCTCGTAAGAGAAGCCCGCGGCGCCGACCAGGATCAAGGCTTCGCGCTGGTCGTCCGGCAGCTTGGTCAGCGCCATGCGAAAGTCCTGCATCTCCATATGGCCGTGCTGCTCGGGATGGGTGGCGAGCGTGGCGGCGTAGCTCCCGTCGGCGTCCTCGACCTCGCGGCGGCGCTTGCGGCGCTCCGAGAAATAGGTGTTGCGCAGGATGGTGAACAGCCATGCCTTGAGATTAGTCCCTTCGCGGAACGAGTCGAGATGGTTCCAGGCCTTGAACAGGGTCTCCTGCACAAGGTCGTCGGCGCGTTCCCGGTCGCCGCACAGCGACACGGCAAACGCGCGAAGATTGGTCATCTCGCCCACAAGAGAGTCTCGCAGGCTCGCCGACACTCTGCGTCGCAAATCACTTGTCTCCGCTTCGCTCGAGGTCTTTCAAAAGCTGGAGCAAACGATCGGGGATCGGCTCTCGCGCAACCTCATCGAAGACGGCCCGCAAATGGCGGCCGATATGGGCCTGCAAATTGGGCGACAATCCCTCCTCGGTGGAGAGCGAGACGCCCTGCCGCGTTTGCGTGCTGGTTGCTTGAGTCATGGTCTTCCCGGCGTTCGTTGGCTTTCGCCGGCGTTCCTTTTTCTCTGCCTGGTCCACAATCGTCCCCATCCGCCGGGATAACTCACCTAAAGCGGCGGATACGCTCCGTGCCTTAGGTTAAAAAACAGGCCAAACCTCAATTGGTTCCGTGCCGCGGGAAACCTTCTCGACCTCCGCGGCGTTTAAGCACACTGTGACGAGGGTTTCCAGTTGCCAACATCAATCCCAGTGGTGCAATGGATACCACTAGGTTTACCTAGAAAGCCAGGAGCGCATGTCGATATCCCAGGCGATAGCGCCTCATCTACCCTATTTGCGCCGATTTGCGCGGGCACTCGCCGGCACGCAAGCGGCTGGCGACGCCTATGTCGCCGCCACGCTCGAAGTGCTGATCGAGGACCCGTCTATGTTCGATACCAATCTCGATCCGCGGGTTGCCCTGTTCCGGACCTTCACCGGGCTGTGGAACTCGGTGGGTGTCAATCTCAAGCCTGACGTCCAAACCAGCCCCGTCACGCCGGCCGACCGCAAGCTTGAATCCATTACCCCCTTGCCTCGCCAGGCCTTTCTTCTGAGCGCGGTGGAAGGCTTTTCCGCTCCCGACATCGCAACCATCCTCGATCTCGATGAGGGGGAGGTGATGGAGCTAATCGATCAGGCCGGGCGCGAGATCGCGGCGCAAGTCGCGACCGACGTGCTCGTCATCGAGGACGAGCCGATGATCGCCATGGACCTCGAAGGCATTGTCGAGGGCTTGGGTCATAAAGTCATGGCCGTGGCGCGCACCCATGCCGAAGCGGTGAAAGCCATCGCTCACGAGAAGCCCGGCCTCGTGCTGGCCGACATCCAACTCGCCGACGGCAGCTCAGGCCTCGACGCGGTCAATGAGATGCTGGGCTCGTTCCAGGTGCCGGTGATATTCATCACCGCCTATCCCGACCGGCTGCTGACAGGAGAGCGGCCGGAGCCGGCCTTCCTGATCACCAAGCCCTATCAGCCCGACACGGTGAAGGCGATCGTGAGCCAGGCGCTGTTCTTCGAGCGCCGCGCGCGCTTGCGCGACCGCTCCTCTGCTGCCTAGCGGTTTGGCAGTGGGTCGAAACGACCCGCTTCCGGCGCCCGAAGAGCGCCCGGCGCTAGAGCTTGCCGAGCAGCAAGAGAATAAGAAGGATCACCAGGATCAGCCCGACCACGCCTGACGGGCCATAACCCCAGCCGCGGCTATACGGCCAGGATGGGAAGGCGCCCACCAGGATGAGGATCAGGATGATGATAAGGATCGTGCTCAACATGTCGCGCTCCTTGGGGCCCGTGAGGGCTCATCGCTAGGGTTAGCGGAACGCGCAGGATCGACCGCGCCCAGGATGCTCTATCGTGTCTAGGGAAAATCGCGAAGCTCAGTCGCGCCGCGACCTCCTCAAACTGCGAGGAGGCGCGGCTGACCGAAGCTTGACTACATATTGCGGACCCAGTTGTCGACTTGCTTCTCGGCCTCGTCTTTGGCGATGCCGTAGCGCTCCTGGATCTTGCCGACCAACTCGACGCGGCGGCCTTCAATCCTGGTGAGGTCGTCGTCAGTGAGCTTGCCCCACTGCTGCTGAACC
Organism: Methyloceanibacter sp.; assembly: GCA_036519535.1. Classification (GTDB taxonomy): domain Bacteria; phylum Pseudomonadota; class Alphaproteobacteria; order Rhizobiales; family Methyloligellaceae; genus Methyloceanibacter. The sequence continues at coordinate 114 of DATDLA010000282.1, read as the reverse complement.
TTGCCGCGCACCTGCTTCCAATTACCTTCGATACGATCCCAGTTCATGAGCGTGGTCCTTTCGCTAGGGAGGCCCGCCTTTGATCGCAGGCCTTGGGGGGTAAAGCGAAGTTTA
>DATDLA010000281.1:0-3057 GCA_036519535.1 Methyloceanibacter sp. | reverse complement strand
CGGCGCTGGAACGGGCCATCGCCGCGCTGAAGGCGGGAGATCTTGCGGCCTTCGCCCGCGAGGCGCAGGCCGGCTCAGAGTCGCCCGAACCGGTCTACGTACCGCCCACACCGATCTATGCGGTGCCGGAGCCTGAGGCGGCGCCGATCGCCGAAGCTGCTATCGAGCCTGAAGCCCCGACCTTCGAGGCCGCTCCAAGCTATGAGGAGGAGGCCGCTGCAAGCTATGAGGCGGAGCCGGCACCCATTGTCGAGATGCCGGCGCCCGAGCCGGTCAAGGCCGCGGAACCACTGCCGTCACTGGACGATCCGACCACGGCGCTGGAACGGGCCATCGCCGCGCTGAAGGCGGGAGATCTTGCGGCCTTCGCCCGCGAGGCGCAGGCCGGCTCAGAGTCGCCCGAACCGGTCTACGTACCGCCCGCACCGATCTATGCGGTGCCGGAGCCTGAGGCGGCGCCGATCGCCGAACCTGCCATGGAGCCTGAAGCCCTGAGCTTCGAGCCGGAGCCGGAGGCATTGATGATGGAGGAGGAGGCGATCGTCCTCGCCGAGCCTGAGCCCGAGACCGTCTTCGAGCCGAGTGTGCCGTCTTGGGCGGCGGAAAACTCGTCATGGTCGCAAATGGAACCGTCCGAGCCAGAACCTGAGCCTGAACCTGAGCCAGAGCCCCTGCCGTGGCGCAGCGAGGATCAATCCTGGCGCGGTGCAGCACCTGCGAACGAGTTCGAGCCCAACCCGACGCGGGTCAATGGCGGCTCCAAGCATGAGCGGCACGACTTCGCCGGGCCGGTTTCCTCGAAATCGCTCGAGGACAGCGTCAAGGAAATGCTTCGTCCGCTGCTCAGGCAGTGGCTCGACGAGAACATGCCACGCGTGCTCACCGCGGCGCTTCGCGAGGAGCTCGAGAATTCCGACGTGCAGCGGCGCTAGGCGGCACTTAATACGGTGATACCGGCGAAAGCCGGTATCCAGCCTTTCACGCCATCCTCGTCCTGGGGAGGTCGCGGATACGCAACCACCTCAAGGATGAGACTTCATGCTTAGAGGCGCACCTCTTTGGGTGCTCCTCAGCATGAGGAGCTTCCCGTTGACAGGACGGAAGCGCAAATCGTAGGACGCGAGGCCCGCCTTCCTTTCGCGAGCCGAAGCGCCGATGCTCGACAAGACCTATCAGCCCGCCTCAATCGAGGGCCCGACCTACCGCCTGTGGGAGGAGGCGGGAGCGTTTGCCGCCGGCCGACCTGACCGCTCCCGCGCGCGTCCCTTTGCCATTGTCATCCCGCCGCCCAACGTGACCGGCTCGCTGCATATGGGTCACGCACTCAACAACACGCTGCAGGACGTGCTTGTCCGCTTCGAGCGCATGCGCGGGCGTGACGTGTTGTGGCAGCCGGGCACCGATCACGCCGGCATCGCCACCCAGATGGTGGTGGAGCGGCAATTGATGGAGCGCCAGGAGCCGAACCGCCGAGACCTTGGGCGAGACGAATTCGTGCGCCGCGTCTGGCAATGGAAGGTCGAGTCGGGCGGGTTGATCATCAATCAGCTGAAGCGGCTTGGTGCCTCCTGCGATTGGTCACGCGAACGCTTCACCATGGACGAGGGGCTTTCGCGCGCGGTGCGCAAGGTGTTCGTCGATCTCTATCGCGCCGGCCTCATCTATAAAGACAAGCGCCTGGTCAATTGGGACCCGAAGCTGCTCACCGCCATCTCCGACCTCGAGGTGGAGCAGGTCGAGGTGAAGGGCCACCTCTGGCATCTGCGCTATCCGCTTGAGGGGAGGGACTTCGATCCCGCCGATCCCACGACCTACATCGTGGTCGCCACCACGCGCCCCGAAACCATGCTCGGTGACACCGCCGTCGCGGTGCATCCGGACGATGAGCGCTACAAGCATCTCGTCGCGCAGAAGACGCACGTCATCCTGCCGCTGGTCGGCCGCCGCATTCCGATCGTCGCCGACGAATATTCCGACCCCGAGAAGGGCTCGGGCGCGGTGAAGATCACGCCCGCGCACGACTTCAACGATTTCGAGGTGGGCCGACGCCACGCGCTGCCCATGATCAATGTGCTGAGCCCCGAGGGCGAACTCTTGCTCGATGCCAATCCGGACTTCATCCAAGGTGTTGCGCCGAGTCAGCAACTGACTCAGACGATTCAAACTTTGCATGGGCTCGACCGGTTCATCGCCCGCAAGAAGATCGTGGAACGGCTGGAGGAGCAAGGCCTAGTCGAAAAGATCGAGCCTTATGTCTACACCGTGCCCCATGGCGACCGCTCCAACGTGGTCATCGAGCCCTTCCTCACCGACCAATGGTATGTCGACGCCAAGACTCTGGCGAAGCCCGCCATCGATGCGGTGAAGCGCGGCCGCACCGTGTTCGTGCCGAAGAATTGGGAGAACACCTACTTCCATTGGATGGAGACCATTCAGCCCTGGTGCATCTCGCGCCAGCTTTGGTGGGGCCACCAGATCCCAGCCTGGTACGGGTTCAAAATAGTGCCTGACGGAAACCGGAATACACTTTCGTATGCTGACTTTGAGACTTTTGTAGCCGAGACGCTGGAAGACGCCATGCGTCTCGCCCAGGAGCACTACCGCACCGAAATTGTCGTTGCCGAGAGCGGTTTGAAAGCTCTCGCTGATCTAGCAAACAAGGAGCAGTTCCATGGACCATGGCCTGCTCTCCCGATTTGGCGCGACGAGGACGTGCTCGACACCTGGTTCTCCTCGGCGCTGTGGCCGTTCTCCACTCTGGGTTGGCCCGACGAGACGCCGGAGCTCAAGCGCTACTATCCGACCGACGTTCTCGTCACCGGCTTCGACATCATCTTCTTCTGGGTCGCCCGCATGATGATGATGGGCCTGCATGTCAGAAACGAGGTGCCGTTCCGCGCCGTCTACATCCACGCGCTGGTCCGCGACGAGAAGGGCCAGAAGATGTCGAAGTCGAAAGGCAACGTCATCGACCCGCTCGAGCTGATCGACGCTTACGGCGCCGACGCTCTCCGCTTCACGCTCTCCGCCATGGCGGCGCAGGGGCGCGACATCAAG
>DATDLA010000280.1:0-5580 GCA_036519535.1 Methyloceanibacter sp. | reverse complement strand
GGCCATCTGATCGAGGGCTTCGGCGCCCAAGCCCGCGCCTATGTGCAGATCCAGAACGGCTGCGACCACCGCTGCACCTTCTGCATCATTCCATACGGGCGCGGGCCGTCGCGCTCGGTGCCGGCGGGCGAGGTGGTGGCGCAGGTGCGAAGGCTGGTCGAGAACGGCTATGCCGAGATCGTGCTGACCGGCGTCGATATCACCGCCTATGGCGCGGACCTTCCCGGCGAGATCACGCTCGGCAGACTGGTGACCAAAATTTTGAAGCTCGTGCCGGAGCTGAAGCGCTTGCGGCTCTCCTCCATCGATTCGGTCGAGGCCGACGGCGCGCTGCTCGGGGCAATCGCCGAAGAGGAGCGGCTGATGCCGCATCTGCATCTGTCGCTGCAAGCAGGCCACGACCTCACGCTCAAGCGCATGAAGCGGCGGCATTCGCGGGCCCATGCGGTGAGTTTCTGCGAGGAGGTTCGCCGCCTTCGCCCCGACATGGTGTTCGGCGCCGACTTGATCGCCGGCTTTCCCACCGAGAGCGTGGCCATGTTTGCCGGCTCCCTTTCGCTCGTCGACGATTGCGGGCTCACATTCTTGCACGTCTTTCCCTTCTCGGCGCGGCCGGGGACGCCTGCCGCGCGCATGGGGCAGCTCAACGGCGCGGTGATCGCGAGCCGCGCCGCTCGCTTGCGCGAAAAGGGGGTTGAGGCCTTGCGGCGCCATCTTGTGAACGCGAAGGGCCGGCATATTCAGGTGCTCATGGAGAGCGAAGGACGCGGGCGCGCCGGCGACTTTACTCCGGTCAAGGTCGAGGCACCCGAAGGCGCGCCGAAATTGATCGACGCCGTCGTGAGTGGTCATGACGGCAGCGCTCTGATCGCGAGGATGCGGGCGTGAGTAACGAGAAGAAGCCAGGATTTTGGCAGCGGCTGTTCGGCTTAGGCGGGCAAGAGCCGCTGAAGAAAGAGCCGCCTTCTGGCAAGCCAGCCAGGAAAGAACCTCCGGCGGAGAAGCCGGTCCAGAAAGAAGCTCCGAAGCGGAAAGAGCCGCCGAAAAAGGCGCAAAGCGCGCCCGTGGCCAAGAAGGGCGCCAAGCTGAAGGCGCCGCCGCCTGCCGGGCCGCACCCTCCCAAGCATGACGGCGGACCATCCGACGATGGTCCCAAGGGCCCGAAGCCGGGTGGCGGAAAGCGCCCGCGCAGACCGAAGGCCGAGGCGCCTGCGGCGCCCCGGCCGGGAGGTCCCGCCGCCCATCCAGGCGCGACCCCGCCCAAGGAACGACACCCTGCGACCCGAGAAAAAGGTTCGCCCGACGAGCCTGATCTTCCGGCGCCCGCCAAGAAAGCTGAAGCGCCTGAGGACGACAAACCCTCGAAAGCATCGGCTCCCCAGACGAACCCGCAACGAAGCTGGTTCGCGCGGCTCGGCCAGGGGCTCGCTCGGACGTCCACCGCGCTCAGCGACAATCTCACCTCGGTGTTGAGCCGGAGAAAGCTCGATGAAGAGACGCTGGACGAGCTTGAGGACGCGCTGATCAAGGCCGATCTCGGGGTGGCCATGGCCTCGCGCATCAGACAGGCCCTCGCCGCGACCCGCCATGACCGGGGACTGCCGCCGCTCGCTTTGCGCGAAGTGCTCGCCGCCGAAATCGCCAAGGTGCTTAAGCCGGTGGCCAAGCCCTTGACGCTCGATCCAAGCGCGCAGCCCCATGTTATCCTGCTCGTCGGCGTGAACGGAACCGGCAAGACCACCACCGCGGCCAAATTGGCGCATCAATTCATGCGCGCCGGCTCTAGCGTGATGCTGGCCGCCGCCGACACCTTCCGCGCCGCGGCCATCGATCAGCTGAAGGTGTGGGGGGCCCGTGTCGATGCCGAGGTGGTGGCCAAGGGTGTCGGCGCCGATCCCGCCGGCCTCGCTTATGAGGCGCTCGAGCGCGCGCGCGCCGAGAAGTGGGACGTGCTCGTCATCGACACGGCGGGGCGCCTGCAGAACAAGGCCGATGTGATGGCTGAGCTCGCCAAGATCGTGCGCGTGCTGAAGAAGCTCGATCCTGCCGCACCGCACAGCGTGGTGCTCGTGCTCGACGCCACCACCGGGCAGAATGCGTTGAACCAGGTGCAGATCTTTCAGGAGATCGCAGGGGTGACGAACCTGGTGGTGACCAAGCTCGACGGCACCGCGCGCGGCGGCATTCTCGCGGCCATCGCCGAGCGCTTCGGCCTGCCGGTGAGCGCCATCGGCGTCGGCGAAGGCGTCGACGATTTGCAGCCCTTCGACGCCGAGGATTTTGCCCGCGCCATCGCCGGTCTGGACGCGAGCAATGCCGCAGCCGCCTGACGCAGCGCCTTCGGCGCGACCGCAAAACGCCGAATCGGGCGCAGCGCTCGCCACCAAGCTCGCCATCGAGCTTGGGCCGTTGCTCGTGTTCTTCGCCGCCAATGCCGCGGCGGGCATCTATGCGGCGACGGCTTCCTTCATGGCCGTGACCCTGGTCGCGCTCGCCGTGGCCTGGTGGCGCTATCACAAGCTGCCGATGATGCTGCTGGTCAGTGCCGTTGTCGTGTTCGTGTTCGGCACGCTCACGCTCTATCTGCGCGACGAGACCTTCATCAAGCTGAAGCCCACCATCGTCTACCTCGCTTTCGCCACGTTCCTTGGCGCAGGCCTTTTGCTCAAGAAGCCGGTGCTCGAGCTTCTGCTCGGCTCGGTGTTCAACCTCACCGAGCCAGGCTGGCGCAAGCTCACGATCCGCTGGGCCCTGTTCTTCATTGCCATGGCCGCCTTGAACGAGCTCGTCTGGCGCAATGTGTCGACCGACGCCTGGGTGAGCTTCAAGGCCTTCGGTTTCCTGCCGCTGACCTTCCTCTTTGCGCTGTCGCAGATGCCGCTCATGCAGCGTTACAGCGAGGCCCCGGGTGCAAAGGTACCAGGACAAACGCCTAAAGATTAGTCCAAAGGTTAATGTGCCCCTGATCTTGCAGGCGGCGGCCCCAATACCAATATTCCGCCCGGGGCAGTGGGGGCTTTGCCTTCACGCGAGACAACGCTATGGGGGTCCACTGCAATCTGCGGTTTACCACAAATTATCTTCAATTTGCGCTAAACTGCAAAGAACAAGTCATCTTACCGTCGTATGGGGGCAACGCAGAGCGGTAACGCCTTGCGAAGAGAGACGGAGCGTCAGATGGGTGCGAAAAACTCTAATCAACTGGAGCGTTCGGCGACGCATTTGATCCATCGCGCCGGCCAACGCGCGACGGACATTTTCCAGGCCGAGGCCCGCGACAGCGGTCTCACGCCCCGGCAATTTGCCGTGCTTATGACCATCGCCGACGAAGAGGGGCTCACTCAGACCGACCTTGTGGACCGGACCGGGATCGACAGGTCGACCCTCGCCGACATTGTGGCAAGACTGCTGGCGCGCGGGCTCATCCACCGGAAGCGCGCCAAGGAGGATGGCAGGGCCTACGCCATCAAGCTGACCTCGCAAGGCTGGAAGGGCTTGCGCGACGCCGAGCCTGGCGCCGCTGCCACGGATTCGCGGCTGCTTGCCGTTCTGCCGCCGGCCAAGCGGCAGGAGTTCCTCGACATCCTCAACACGATCGTCACCGCCATGAACAAGTAGCCTGCCGCTCGTCAGCCTTGCGGTTTCTCTCCGGAAGGCTGCACCAGTGGCAGCAGCTTCTGTTTGATGGCGTCCTCGGTGAGAGGGCCTACATGACGGTAGGCAATCTTGCCGTCGCCCGTAATCACATAGGTCTCAGGCACGCCATAGACGCCCCAGTCGATGGCGATGCGCCCCGAGCGGTCGGCGCCGACCCTGGCGAAAGGGTTGCCGTAGCGGCCGAGGAACCGCCGCGCCGCCGCCGCATCGTCCTTGTAATTGATGCCGTAAAGGCGAACCCCGGGCTGTTCGGCAAGATCGAGGAGCAAAGGATGCTCTTCGTGACAGGGCACGCACCACGAGGCCCACACATTGACGATGGTGGGCTCGCCCTTGGCGAGATCGGCAGTCTCGAAGCCTTGCGAACCGGTACCGGTGAGCCCCTCGATCGGCGGCAAGGTGAAGGGCGGCACGGGCTTGCCCACGAGCGCGGAAGGCAGCCGCGACGGGTCGCCGCTGTGGAGCGCGTACCAGAACAGCCCGGAAAGCAAGGCGAAGATCAGGAGCGGAAGGGCTAGCCCCCAGCGCTGCCAGAACGAGCGTGGCGCGACCGCGGTCATGGCTTCGGCTTCCTTGCCCGGGGTTTTGCTTGACGAGGCTTCGGCGGGTCATCCGGCTTGGCGGAGCGCCGCCTGATGCCCTTTCGTTCGAGATCGGCGAGCAGCTGCCGCTGCCTCCGGTCGTCCTGCACGATGAACACGATGAGTGCCGCGACGGCGATGAAGGTCACGGCATAAGCCGCCCAGATGAATGCCGCGTGGGGACCGAGATCGGGCATGGGCGGCAGTGTTCGGCCTCAGGCGGAAGCGGCGCGCTCGACATGCACTTGGCGGAGCGCCTGCACCCGGCGGCGCAAGATCTCGGCGCGCATGGCGATGAGGTGCAACAGAACGAAGAGCAGGGTGAAGCCTGCCGCCATGACGAAGAGCGGCGTGAGCAGCGACGGGTCGATGGTGGGGCCACCCATCCGGAAGATGCTCGCCGGCTGATGCAGGGTGTTCCACCACTCGACCGAGAATTTGATGATGGGCACGTTGATGAAGCCGACAATAGCGAGGATGGCGGCGGCGCGTCCGGCGCGGCCGGGCTCCTCGATCGACTGCCAAAGCGCGATCAGCCCGAGATAGAGCAGGAACAGCACGAGCATGGAAGTGAGCCGCGCGTCCCACACCCAATAGGTGCCCCACATCGGTTTTCCCCACAAGGAGCCGGTGACGAGGGCGAGGAAACAGAAGGTGGCGCCGATCGGGGCCGCGGTCTTGGCCGCGACGTCGGCAAGCGGATGGCGCCAGATGAGCGAGCCGATGCTGGCAATGGCGATCAGCGTGTAGCCGAACATGGCAAGCCACGCCGCCGGCACATGCACGAACATGATCTTGACGGTCTCGCCTTGCTGGTAGTCGGGGGGCGCCACGAAGAAGGAAAGGTAGAGACCGACGCCGAGGAGCAGGAAAGTGAGCCCGGCGAGCCAGGGGATGAGGCGGTCGGCGAGCTCAAGAAATCGCGTCGGATTGGCGAGGCTCCACATGGGCTTGGGTGTAGTTGGTTTGCTGGTTGAGCGCAATTGGTCCTCCTCTGCGTCACCCCGGCGAGAGCCGGGGTCCAGCTTTCTATTTGCGCTTCGCGCGCTGGATTCCGGCTTGCGCCGGAATGACGAAATTGCTGCAAGTCACCGCATCGCATTGCGCAGCGCGGCGGCGGAGGCGATGGGGGCGAGCACGAGGCTTGCGAGGCTGAGCGCGCAGAGGATCAAGAACGGAGGCCAGGGCGAGGCAGGGCCCACGCTCGCGGCGGAGACGCAAGCCACGCCGAAAATCAGCACCGGCACGTAGAGCGGCAGCACGAGCAGCGCGAGCAGAACGCCCGATCGGCGCAAGCCCAAAGTGAGGCTTGCGCCGATGCCAGCAACGAAGCTCACCGCCG
>DATDLA010000279.1:0-8286 GCA_036519535.1 Methyloceanibacter sp. | reverse complement strand
CGACTGAGCGGCGTACCACGCAAGCGGTGTGGGCAGCGGTTGGGTCAGAAAATGATAGGAGAGCGCCGAGAGGTTCCACCAGCTTGGATCGAGGCTCAAGAGCTTGACCACGCCCGACATGAACATGAAGCGGAACATCAGCCAGCGCAGGAGAAAGATGCCCGGCGTGGTGGCGACGCTCAAGAGCAGCGCGGCAAACCCGGTCTCCAGCAGGAAGGCTTCCCACTGGTAGTTCATGAAGACTTGCCCGGCATAAGTCAGCGAAAGATAGAGCGCGAAAAGCAGAAATAGGGTGAGGCGTGGCAGAACATTCACGACCAGCAGCAGCGACAGCCCGGCTCCGGCCCAGCACACGGCCTGAATGGCCGCATCGCTGTCGTTCAGCCAGAACACCATCGGCACGAGATAGAACCGCTCGGGCCCGAAACGCGCAGCGACGTTGTTGACGAATTCGGCGAGCGGCAGGATGCCATGGCTGCCGACGAGCCCCTGCTCCTGGACCGCGAAGGAAACGAAGGCCGCGAGGTAGATGAGGCCGAGCAGCCGCAGGAACAGGAACGAGAGGAGGTCGTAGCGCGGCGGCTCGTGGTTCCTGCCCCACAGGAGCAGGCTGATGCGGAAGAATGCCGGGCGGTGCGAGGCGGTGAAGGCGTAAGCCCATTCCGCCACGGAAGCGAAGCCGGGCACATGCTTGTAGAGAGCGAGCCAGAATCCCTTGCCGGGCGCGTGGCTTAAGGTGAGGAAGCTCGCTTCGGCGGCGCTGGCGCGGCGTCCGTCGGGTGCGATGTATTGCACCGCGCGCTGAAACTCTGCCTGTGGGATGTCGGGATATCGCGCCGCGACTTCTTGGTATGGCCGGTATTCGACGCGGTCGCCGGTGAGCTTCTGCCAGTAGCGCGCCCAATAGACGCAAAAGCCGCAATCGCCGTCATAGATCAGCAGCGGCCGCAAACCGGGGGCCGGTGTTCGAACGGCAGATGCGGGCTGATCTCCGGATGTCTCTTGCACGTGCACCGACGCCGACGGACGGCCAAGTCACTCCTCGACGCATAATCCTGGGCCAGTTTGACGGCCCTGGCAACGTGGCCGATCATGTGCTGGCAAGAGCCTCATGGCCTACCTGGAGTCTAAGCATGGGCGCGCCGCGCTTTAGCGCCAAGTTCGACGAGAGGTCGCGAACCGCAAAAGCGCAAAAGATTGCGATGTTGTCTGGAATCGTCCGACCGGCGCCCGGTGCCACCATGCTGCATTTCGGGTCGGGCTCTGATTACATTGCAGCCTATTTCTCCAAGCTGGGGTTCGGCGAATCCGGTACTTTCGCCGTCGGTTTTGTCGACGCAGAACGGATGAGTTCGGGTATCAATTCTCCGAGGTGCTCGGGACGAAACTCCCGTTTCCAGACGGGCGCTTCGACTTCATTATATCCAACCATGTCATCAAGCATTTTGCGGGTCGAGAGCAGCACACGCATTTGGCTGAAATCGGTCGCTGCCTGCGCGACAATGGCAAGCTCTATATTGCCGTTCCGAACCGCTGGGGTCTCATCGATGCCCACTATCGACTCCCCTTCTTGGGTGGCTGCCGAGGCAGCTGGCCCATGGCTATTTGCGATTGACCCGAAGAGCCGACAAGTACGAATGGTACCCGTTGTCGCACCGAGAAATCCTTCGACTGCTTCAACAGCAGGGCTTTCAGGCTGAGGATGTCACGTTACAGGCCATACGCCTCGCTGGTGAAACGGAAAAAACCGGCTTGCTTCGATTGGTCTCTGGTTTGCCCGCTTGGTTCTGGCGCTTGCTTCGCCCCGTAATGCCGACTCTGTTCTTCGTATGTACGAAGAGACAGAATGGCGTCCAGGTGCCCTGCGGGGAAAAACGCTAATTCAGCTTTGACTTGAGCGTGTCGATGCTTTCGGAGACGAGCTTCTCCGCCCGGTCCGGCGTCAGCTTCTCGGCGATCAGGGTCTGCGCCGCGGCGATCGCGGCATCCACCGCAACGCTTCTCACCTCGCGCACCGCGTCGGCTTCCGCCCTGGCGATCTTCTCCTCGGCAAGCTTCATGCGGCGGTCGAAATGCTCCTTCACCGATTTCCGCGTCTCGGCGGCGAATATTTCCGCTTCCTTGGCGGCGAGCGCGATGATGCTCTCGGCCTCGTTCGCCGCCTCGCTCTCTTTGCGGCGATAATCGGCGAGCACCTTCTCAGCCTCGTTGCGCAAGCGGCGGGCTTCTTCCAGCTCCTTGCCGATCAAGGCAGCGCGGGCATCGAGCGCGACGGCGATCTTCTTGTGCACGCCGAAATAGAACAGCACGCCCAAGAAGATGAAGAATGATACGGCGACCCAGAATTCCGGCTCGGTGATGAATTCCATGGTCACTCCTTGCGCGCGGCGGCGACCGCGAGATCGACCTCAGGCTTGGCCGGCACAATGCCGATCAGCCGCCGCACGATCTCTGTCGCGGTTTCTGAGGCCACGGCATTTACGTCTTTCAGCGCCGAGACCTTGGCCTCTAGGATGCGCGCTTCGGCCTCCGCCGATTTGGCGGCGAGGTCGCGCTCAAGCGCGGCGCGCTCCGCCGCGACCTCATCCTTCAGCTTGTTGCGGGCCTCCTGCGCGATGCCATGCGCCCGCGCCTTGGCCTCGGCCAGCGCCTGCTCGTAAGCGGCGATGGCTTCCTGCGTTTCGCGCCTGAGCTTGTCGGCGGCTTCGAGGTCGCCGGCGATGCGCCCTTGCCGCATCTCGATCACGCTGCCGATCTTGGGCAACGCCACCCACTTCATCAGCAAATAGAGAATGCCGAAGGTGATGACGAGCCAGATGAGCTGCGGCGCCCAGTCGAGTGGGTTGAGCTGCGGCATGGGCCTCTTCCTACCGGTTACCGCGTGAGGTAACGCTAGAACACGAACAGGATGATCAGCGCCACCACGAGGCCGAACAGGCCGGTGGCTTCGGCCAAAGCAAAGCCGAGCAGAAGGTTGGCGAACTGCCCTGGTGCCGCGGAAGGATTGCGCAGCGCGCCTTGCAGATAGTTGCCGAAGATCGTGCCGATGCCGACGCCCGCGCCGACCAGCGCGATCGAGGCAAGGCCTGCGCCGATCAATTTCGCTGCTGAAGGATCCATTTCGTGCTCTCCCTTAAAGGACTCAAGTTGAAGGTGAATTCGTTCGCCTCAATGATGCATGTGCAGCGCATCGTTGAGGTAGATGCAAGTAAGGATGGCGAACACATAGGCCTGGAGGAACGCGACCAGGATCTCGAGCCCGGTGAAAGCCACCATGAAGCCGAGCGCCGCCCAGCCGCCGAGGAAGCCGAGCGCCACCACGAAGGCGCCGAATACTTTCAGCATGGTGTGGCCGGCCATCATGTTGGCGAACAGCCGCACCGAAAGGCTTAGAGGCCGCGTGAGATAGGAGATCACCTCGATGACCACGAGCAGCGGCAGCATGACGAAAGGCACGCCGTCAGGCACGAAGAATTTGAGGAAATGCGCGCCGTGCTTCCAGAAGCCGATCAGCGTGACACCGATGAAGATGAAGGCGGCAAGCGCGAAGGTGACGATGATGTGGCTGGTCACGGTGAAGGAATAGGGCACCATGCCGAGCATGTTCAGCGCAAGCACGAACATGAACAGGGTGAACACAAACGGGAAATATTTCATGCCGTCGGTGCCGACATTGTCGCGCACCATGCTGGCCACGAACTCGTAGGAGATCTCGGCCACCGACTGCAGTCGCGACGGAACGAGCGCGCGTGAGCGCATGGCGTAGAGGGTAAAGAGGGTGATCAGGCCGGCGGCGATCACCATGAACAGGGCAGAGTTGGTGAAGGAGGCATCGAAGCCGAAGATCTTGATCGGGATGATGCGATCGATCTCGAACTGATGCATCGGGTTCGGCAGTTGGCTCCCGCCTTGGGCCGCGCCCTCTGCCGCGTGCTCAGCTGCTTGCGCCTCGACCACTTTCAGCCGCTCCTAGTCGTCATCATCGTCCGCGGGCAAATCCTTGCCGGGCAGGGGTCCCGCTGCCGCCTGCCGCCTTTGTGCACTCCGTATCACGTTTATGATCCCGGCGGCGGCTCCGAGGATGAGGAACACCACCATCAGGATCGGGGCGGTCCCAAACAACCGATCGAGTGCCCAGCCGATGAAGCCTCCCACGGCCACACCGGCAATCATCTCGGTCGAAAGCTTGAGCGCCTCCCCCATGGCCGAGCCCCGATCTTGCGCTTGGGAAGACGCGGGTTCATGACGCAAACGTGCGTCGCGGACCTTGCCTTCCAGATCGTGCAAGCGCCGCTTAATGGCCTCAGTTTCGCGGTCGCTCTGGCCGCGTCCGGGCTTCTCAACGGCTCCCGCCATATCGCTGCTCGATCTTTGGGGAACGGCTTAAAGGGCCGGATGGCCCAAGCTTGGGCGGCACCTTAAAGTTTGGCCTTTGGCGCTGTCAAGGACGGGAAGAACGGCCTGGAAGGGCCCAGAGACCGGGTTCAAGCCCGGCCGCGGTGGTGTAGGACCTCTGCGTGCTATACTTCGTGGCCGGAGACCGAGAGATGAATGCCAAAGTCAAAGCCCTAAGCGAGAGGCCCGCAAGCTCACGCCGGAAGAGCGCATCGAGCTGCTCGAGCGCGATAGCGCGGGGGTCATTCCAGGGTGAACCTCTCCGTAAAGGTGACGGCGCTCACGCTCTTGTTGCGTCCGCACGCACCGGATCGAGGGCGCGCCGCCCTGGCCGCGAGGAGGCGGCGTGAGCTTCTGCGCCGGGCACGCGACGTCGGCGCCCACCTTCACATCGACGCCGACGCTGACCTCGATGAGATTGTGCCGGCGGTCTTGGGGCCCGCGTTTGGATTCGCGGGCCAGAAATGCCCGGCGGCGTCGCGCCTGCGAGCGCCTGCATGACAAGCACATGGAAGAACTGGGTCGGCAATCACAGGTGTAGTCCTGCCGAGACCGCCGCCCCGTCGGGCGAGGATGAAATCGCTTCATTGGTCGCGGGCGCTGCCGCCCGGGGCCTCAAGGTGCGGGTCGCCGGCGCCGGGCACTCGTTCACGCCGGTAGTTGCAACGGACGGCCTGCTTCTCGACCTGCGGAGTCTCCCACGGATCCGCCACATCGACCGTGAGCGCAGCCGCGTCGTGGTTGGGCCGGCGACGACAATCGGCGAGTTCGGAGAGCCACTGTGGGAAGCAGGGCTTGCCCTGGCCAACCAGGGCGACATCGTCGCCCAGCAGATAGCCGGCGCGGTGGCCACCGGCACACACGGATCTGGACTGCGACTCGGGTCCTTCTCTTCGTCCGTTCGGCGCCTGCGTCTGGTCACGGCGGCCGGCGACGTTCGCGACATCGGCGAGGACGACCCGGAGCTACTCCACGCGGCGCAACTTGCTATCGGCATGCTCGGTGTCGTCACCGAACTCGAACTCGAGGTCACGCCTGCCTACCGGCTTCGCGAGCGGATCGAGGTCTGGAGCTGGCAGGAGGCTTGGGACGACTTCGAGGTCCACGCGAAGCAACATCGGCATTTTTCGTTCTTCTGGATGCCGGCAGAGGAATCCGCAGCCCTCTACGGTCTTTCTCAGCCGGGGGTGTCGTTAGCTGGCCGGTGCTACGTCAAGGTCTATGACGGTGTGGACGACTCGGTGCCGGATAACGACGAGCCCCACCGCCGGGTCGGTCCCGCGCACGCGATCTATCCGATGGAGTTCGAGCCCAACTTCCACGAGCTCGAGTACTTCGTCCCTTTCGAGAACGGCCGCGATGCCACGGCCGCGGTGCGAGAATTGATGGTGGCGAGACTGCCCGTGTCGGTGTTTCCGATGGAAGTCCAGAGCGTCGCCCGGGACGAAGTGTTCCTCTCGCATAGTTACGGTCGCGACACCGCAGTGATCTCGATATCCGGCATGCCTGGAACCGACTACTGGCCCTATCTGCGCGAGGTCGACGAGCTATTGGGCGAGTTCGATGCCCGGGTGCATTGGGGCAAGCTTCATTTCTTGACGAGAGACCAGCTCCTCGCTCGCTATCCCAGGGCCGAGACGTTCATCGAGCTGCGCCGCAGCCTCGATCCGGCCGGCACGTTCCTCAACGACCACCTTCAGCTCCTCTTCGACTAGCTCCGTGAGCGACTGCGCTATCGCGGGAGGTCGAGCGCTACCACCGCCGCCCCATCAGTTCCTCGGCTACCGACCCCGAAGGAGGTGCGCCGCCCGCGAACCGCAAGAGTGGTGGGCACGGCTAGAAAAGCGCGAGAGCTAACTCGCGTCGCGGAGCTGCTCGGCGGTTTCGAGATCGACGGAGACGAGCTGGCTCACCCCGCGCTCGGCCATGGTCACGCCGAACAGACGGCTCATGCGCGACATGGTAAGCGGGTGGTGGGTGATGATGAGGAATCGCGTGTCGGTCTCCTTGGCCATCTCCTCCATGAGCAGGCAGAACCTCTCGACATTGGCATCGTCGAGCGGCGCGTCGACCTCGTCGAGCACGCAGATCGGCGAGGGATTGGTGAGGAACACGGCGAAGATGAGCGCGAGCGCGGTGAGCGCCTTCTCGCCGCCCGACAGAAGCGTCAGCACTTGCGGGCGCTTGCCGGGAGGGCAGGCCATGATCTCAAGCCCCGACTCCAGGGGATCGTCTGAATCGACGAGCTGCAGCTCGGCGGTGCCGCCGCCGAACAGGGTCTGAAACAGGCGCTGGAAGTGAACGTTCACGCTGTCGAAGGCTTCGAGCAGCCGTTTGCGGCCTTCGCGGTTCAGATTGGAGATGCCTTGGCGGAGCCGGGCGATCGCCTGCTCCACATCAGCGCGCTCGCGCTCCATCTCCTCAAGCCGCGTGGCAATGTCGGCCTCTTCCTCCTCGGCGCGGAGATTGACGCCGCCAAGCCGCTCGCGATCGCCTCTGAGCTTCAAGAGCCGCCCCTCGACCTCGGCGAGCGCGGGGAGCGGAGCGCCGGTCTTCATGCCGGCGAGCGCAAGACACGCTTCCGGCGCGCAATCGAGCTGCTCGCGAATAGCGTGGGCGACCTCGCTCCGCCGCTCACGCGCCGATTCAAGCAGCGCCTGACTGCGCGCCCGCGCCTCGCGCGCGCCCGCGAGCTTCTCCTGCACCTCGCGCAAGGCCTTCTCGCGGCGCTTGAGCTCGGTCTCGGCGATCGCCAAATCGTCGGCGGCCTTGCCACGCTCGCGTTCCGCCGCATTGATGGCATCGAGCAGGCGCCCGCGCCGCTGCTCGATCTCGGCCGGGAGATTGGCAAGCGCGGTAAGATCGGCACGGGTCTCTGCCGCCCGCGCGCGTAACGTCTCGATCTGCTCGCGCGCCTTGGCGATGCGGTTCTGCCAAAGCTCCCATTCGGCTGAGATCGCCTCAAGCCGCTCTTGCCTGAGGCGCACCTCACGTTCGAAGCCTTCCAATGCCGCCTCTGCCCGGGCCGCTTGCGAGCGGCTCGCAGTGGCCTTCGTTTGCGCGGCCTCAAGTGAAGCTTCGAGGACAGAGAGCGGGGCAAGACCAAGCAAGGCGGTCTTGATCCGCTCGCCCTGCTGGCGTGCTTCATCCAGTGCAGCGCGGGTACGCGCGATCGCTTCGGCGAGGGCGCCGAGCTGCTTACTGTTGGACTGGGCCTCATGCTCGGCGGCGGCGATAGCGTCGCGGGTGCGGTCAAGCTCGCCGTGCGCCTCCTTGGCCTTGTGGCGAAGGGTCTTGGTCTTCTGCCCGGCACTCTCGGCTTTGCCCGTGGCCTCAGCGAGCTCAGCCTCGGCGGCGCTTGCATGCGCCTCAGCCTTGGCTCTTTCATCTTTGAGCGCCTCGAGCCGGCTCCGCTCGACGAGCCGTGCCCCGGCCGCGCTCGCCGCACCGGACCTGATGCTATAGCCGTCCCAGCGCCAGAGATCGCCCTCCCTGGAGACGAGCCGCTGCCCGGGGGCAAGCTCTGTTTGCAAATCCCGCCCGCGCTCCGCCGCGACGACGCCGATCTGGGCGAGGCGGCGCGCCAGAACCTTTGGCGCTTGGACGAACTGGCTGAGCGGTGTTGCGCCCTCAGGGAGGGCGGGATCGCCTGCGCGTGCAGCGGCGAACCGCCAATGGGCCGGCGCCGTCTCATTGTTAGCGGCGTCGAGATCGTCGCCAAGGGCCGCGCCGAGCGCCCGCTCGTAACCTGAAACAACTTTGATCTCATCTACGATCGGAATCCATTCGCCGTCATGATCCGGCGCCAGCAGCTTGATCAGCGTAGCAAGCTCGGTCTCGACTTCCTGGCTAACGAGCTTGGCGGAAGTGGCGAGAGCGCGCATCTTTGCT
>DATDLA010000278.1:0-4664 GCA_036519535.1 Methyloceanibacter sp. | reverse complement strand
CGCCGACATCATCCTCGCCAACACCTATCATCTAATGTTGCGGCCGGGGGCCGAGCGCATCGCCAAGCTTGGGGGCTTGCATCGCTTCATGGGCTGGGACCGCCCAATCCTCACCGATTCGGGCGGCTATCAGGTCATGTCGCTGTCCAAGCTCCGGCGCATCGAGGAGCATGGCGTGACCTTCCAGTCGCATATCGACGGCGCCACGCATCTGCTCACGCCTGAGCGGGCCATCGAGGTGCAATGCCTGCTCGGCGCCGACATTCAGATGGTGCTCGACGAATGCACGCCGTTCCCCGCGACAAGCGATGAGGCGAAGTCCTCCATGGAGCTGTCGATGCGTTGGGCCGAGCGCTGCAAGCAGGCGTTTCAACGCATGGCCGCGCCGGGCCAGGCGCTGTTCGGCATCGTGCAGGGGAGCATCTATCCCAATTTGCGCGGAGAGAGTGCCGAGGCGCTGAAGCGCATCGGCTTCGACGGCTATGCCATCGGCGGCCTTGCCGTGGGCGAAGGTCAGGAAGCCATGCTCGACACCGTGGCGGTGACCACGGCGGTCCTGCCTGAAGACCGGCCGCGCTATCTCATGGGCGTGGGCACGCCTCAGGATCTGCTCGAAGCCATCGCCCGCGGCATCGACATGTTCGACTGCGTGATGCCGACGCGCTCAGGCCGCCACTGCCAGGCTTTCACCTGGGGCGGGCGGCTCAATTTGCGCAATGCCCGCTATGCCGACGATCCGAGCCCGCTCGACGCTGAAAGCGCGTGCCCGGCGGCACGATATTCTCGAGCCTATCTGCATCACCTGGTGAAATGCGGCGAGACGCTCGGCGCCATGCTGTTGAGCTGGGCGAATGTCCAGTTCTACCAGGAGCTGATGGGCCATGCGCGAGAGGCCATCGCTCGCGGCGAGCTCGCCGCCTTTGCCGAGGACGTGACCCGCCGTTACCGCGCTTCGAACGATACGGACTATGGCGACGAGACGTAGCCCGCGCCGCTCGTCCCGGCTTTTCGCCGGGTGGACGCTGGAGTTTCCCCGCTTTGTCATTGCCCGGCTTGACCGGGCAATCCAGTAATCGGTATCGCCGAGATTGAACTCTAAGTTACTGGATGCCCGCCTGCACGGGCACGACAAGGAACTTAAATCACTGCGTGGCGATGTCGGAGGCAGGGCCAACGACCTTCGCTCCCAGCACCTTGCGCTCGCGGGCCAAGAGATAGAGGCCGGAGAGGATCACGATCGCCGCGCCGCTCAGCGTCCATGCCGTCGGCACTTGCCCGAAGACAAGAAAGCCTGCCGCCGACATCCAGATAAGCCCGAGATAGATGTAAGGCGCGAGTGCCGAGGCCGGCGCAATTCGGTGCGCAAGGATCAGCAGCCAATGGCCGAGCCCGCCCCAGAAGCCGAGCGAGGCAAGCAGCAGCCACACCGTCAGGCTCTCCGGCGGCACCCAGGCGGCAAGCGCGAAGGGCAAGAGCACGATGGCGCCGGCGAGCGGCGTGTAGGTCTGCGTCACCTCCGGCGGATCGAAGGCGGCGAGATAGCGCGTCGAGAGATTATAGAGCGCGTAGCCCAAGGTCGCGACGAGCGAGATCAGCATCGCCCAATGCAGCGTACCGAAACCGGGGTGCATCACGAGCAGCACGCCGAGGAAGCCAGCGACGATCGCTACCATGCGATGCCAGCCGACCCATTCGTGCAGCAGCGGCCCGGCAAGGAGCGCAACCAGCAGGGGCGCGAGAAAGAAGATGGTGACCGTCTGGTCGAGCTGCAGATAGCGCAGCGAGATGAAGTTGAATCCGGTCGTGACAATCATGATCACGGATCGCAGCACCTGCATGACGGGCTTTGCCGAGCGGAGCGACGGCCCGAAGGCGAACGGCCAGAGCACCACGGCGCTGAACACGATATGACCGACGAAGCGAAGCCAGGTGATTTGCACGACAGGGACTGCCTTTACCGTGACCAAGTATTTGGCCGTGGCGTCGAGCAGGGCGAAGCAGATGGTGGCGAGCGCCATCAGCCCGATCGCCTTCAGCCTCTGGCGCGGGTCGGCGATCGGGGCAGTGGGCAGGAGGCGGGGGACGCGGGGGAGGCGGGGTGTCATGAGCTTTTGTCGTCTATCTGCACGAGTCTTTGCCAAATGGCCATCCGCAGCTAAGGTCGCGAGGCTGCGCAGAAGAGCAGCCTTGCAGGAGGACGATGTGGCTGACGTCCGTGCCATGTGTGCCATAGGAGTGCGCGGTCAGCTCGGGCTGAACGGCAGGCTGCCCTGGGAGGGCAACAAGGGCAGGGAGTATGTCGCCGATGTGGCGCGCTTCTTCGAAATGACACGCGGGCACGTGATCATCGCCGGGCCGCGCACTGTCGCCTCGATTCCGGCCTTCGCTTATGAAGACCGGACGATCTGCGAGATCCGGTCGGAGAACCATCCCGCCGACGTCTTGGCCCGGTTTCCGGATCGCGTGGTGTTCGTCGGCGGCGGCCCTCCGGTGTGGGAGACCTACGCGCCGTTCATCCGCCACTGGGACGTCACCCGCCTCCCTTACGACGGAGACGCCGACCGCTGGTTCGATCCGGCGTGGCTCATAGCGAGCGAGAAGCCGGAGTGACGAGAAATTGCTGCGACCTCAGTGATCCCAGCGCGGCGGTACTTTCTTCCAAGAGTTGCCGTTGCGCGCCATTTGGAAGCCGAGATCGTAAAGCTTCGTCATGTAGACCGGATCGAAGGCCGTCGTGCTCGTGTCGGGAAAGTTGCTCGGAATATAGATGAGGTTGTAGTCCACGCCGTTGCGCTTGGTGAATGCATAGAGCTCGTAAAGGTCGCCGATGACCTGGTTCTTGATCAGGGTCGAGATCGAGCGCCCGGCGATGGAAAGCGTGCGCGGCTTCACCGCTTTCCACTCCGGTCCCACCCGGCCGTTGCGAATGATGTAGGAGCGGCGGATCGGCTTAACGTTGAGGGTCGAATCGACGTTCTTGGCCAAGATTTGGGTTGGCAGCAAGAAAACCTCGCGCGTCGCGCCACCGTCGACGTGCATTTCCTCGTAGACCGTGCCGTTCGCTGCGACCTCGACGAAGCCGGGCGGAAACACCGCAGGAATTGCCGCCGACGCGAGCAAGACCTTGCGGAACAGCTCGATGGCCTTCGGATGACCGCTTGCGGCGATCTTTCCCATGTCCCAGATCACCGGGCGCTGCGCATCGAGATTGGTGGTCCCGATGAGGAGCCTTCGTCCTTTCATGTACTCGGCGGCCACCTCTTTGAGGAAGGCGTCATTGACGTAATAGGCGACTACCCTGGCCAGAGGCGCGTTGCTGGCGAGCGACTCCCCGCCGAGCAGTCCTCTGACCGGCCGCGCGATGGCAATGTCGCTTGTGGTTGACTCGGTGAAGACTTTCTTCAGTGCATCGTCATAGCGCGGACCAAGGAAGGCGAACGGCGCTGTCAACGCCCCGGTGCTGACGCCGGTCACCAGGTCGAATTCCGGACGATTGCCTCGAGTGGTCCAACCGGCGAGGACTCCGGCCCCGAAGGCGCCATCCGCGCCGCCGCCGGAAAGCGCCAGGAAGCTGACGACCGGCCGACCGTTCTCTTTCGGTAATTGGCGATGGGATGCCCGGACCTGCGCCCATTTCTCCCTGGCCATGGCGTCGACGTTGGGAGGAGGCACGTCGCCCCAGAAGCGGACGGTCTCCCCGCCCATACCCACGACTGTCGCATCGCTCTCCAACCCCAGGGGGACAGGATTGCGTGGCATCGAAGCGCAGGCGGCAAGGCTGAACGCCACCGCGCCGTACCAGATGAGACGACGTAGCCCCCACACGCGCACCAAGATCCCTCATCGTTTGGGCACGCAAAAACAATCGGTTAGTCTACCAGGAAAGAGGCCTTTGCGGCACCTCCCAAGCGCCACAAAGGTTCAACCGCCGGTTGCCAACGCCTTCACGGCTGAGCCTCGACCTTCGCCCAAGTTGAGTCCGGCGCGAAGCTCTCGATCTCGCGCGCGATCCTTTCCGTGCGCCGGCCGAGGTCTTTCTGAAACACCGTGCCGTCGTGATTGACCATGAACGTCATGATGCCGGAATTGCCGTATTCGGCGGGGTAGGCCAACAGCGCAAAGCCTCCGATCATCTTGCCGTTGACGACATAGTCGTAAGCGCCGCCGCTGGCGCCGGCACCTTGGCGTTTCAGGATGCGATAGAAATAGCCGTGATAGGGGATCGGCTTCTGGCCGACCTTGTAGCCCTCGGCGGAGGCCTGCGCAGCGAGATCGCCCAGCGGGCTCGGCTCCTCGCCTCCGGTGGTCGGCCAATAAAGTCCATCCTTCTTGCCGGGGCTGCTCACGATGCGCTGCGCGTACACATGCGGGCCAAGCCCATCCGGATCGAGCGACGCATATTCGTTCTGCGCCTGGACATAAGCGAGCATGACTTGGATCGCGGCGAGCTCGTTCCGGCCGATGCGGCGGCGGAGGATCTCGTCGAGCCCGGCACCGGTATCGAACTGCCACCCGTCATGCTTGCGCACCACGGGAATGGGGAAGGGCCAGTCGTCGTCGCCGATGACGAGAGTTGCCTGGTCGAGACTGTCCCGGGTTATCGAATGCTTCGTCCCATAGGCCGTGACGAATTTCTCGCGCGCTGCGCGATCGGCCACCGGATC
>DATDLA010000277.1:0-4993 GCA_036519535.1 Methyloceanibacter sp. | reverse complement strand
AACACGGCATCCTCCGCAGTCGCGTTCGGCGCCGCCGACTGGCTGTAGATCGCCGCGCGCACGAAGCGAGAGGGCGGGGTGAAGTCGCCGGGCATGCCATGCAGGCCTGAGCCTGAGCCGAATGCCGGCAGCGTGACCGGCCCGATCTTGGCGCCCTCGACATCCTTCACCGACAGATTGACGTAGTTCTGCAGATTGGTCATGTGCCAGTCATAGGTCGGCGCGTTGGTCCGCCGAGCGGCGCGTCATGCACCTTCAAGGTACCGTCGACCGGCTCGATCACGATCGACTTGCCGGTCTTGTCCTGCACGAAGAAATGCGCGCCGGCGATCGCGCCTTGCGGGCTGCCGAGCCCAGGCGCCGGCGTCGGCACCACCACGATCGATTTCACGCCTTCCTTCACCTCATCGACGGTGGTGAAATTGGCAAGCACCCACATGCCGAACTCCTGCGGGGCGATGGCGTGCTTGGCGTTCTCCGGTGTCACGTCGGTGTATTTGGCATAGTTGGGGAAATAGAACAGGCCGACGGAAAGGCCCTGGTCGTTTAGCCCATCGAGAATGGCGGGGAGCCCGAGCGCATTGGCGCCGACAATGGCGTAGCGCGAGGTGTAGACGAGGCCCTTGCCGCCGTCGGGCAGCGTGCCGCTCATCTCCTTGCCTGCGGGCACGACGAGCACGTTCGACCGCATGGGGAAGCCGAATTCGAGCGTGCGCCCGCGGATCGCGGCACCGTCCTGCGCTTTCAGGCTGATGCCGGTGCAGGCGAAGCCCGGGGTAGTGGCAGACACGAACGCGGCAATCAGGGTGAGAACAGCGGCTTTGCGGATCATGAGGGGGTTCTCCGGCGATGGAATCGCCGGGAGTGTCCGCTTGAACCGGTGAAAGTCAGATTAAGCAGACAATCCGTCTCGAATTTTAGGAGTTTGGTGTCTCTCTCAGGAGGTGGAGACGTTGAACAGCGATCCGATGCCGTAGGTCGCAGCCGCAGCGGCCGCGCCGATCGCGAGCATGCGCAAGCCGCTGAGCCAGGCGTTCTTGCCTGAGAACAGGCTGAGCAGAGCCCCGACCGCAAACAGCGCGGCGCCTGAGATCGCCGCGGCGATGGCGACGCCGTTGCCGGCACCGAGGAGAAAGGGAATGAGCGGCAGGCTCGCGCCGACGGCGAAGGCGACGAAGGACGAGCCGGCCGCGCCGATCGGCGAGCCGAGATCGTCGGGGTTGAGGCCAAGCTCCTCGCGCGACAGAGTGTCGAGCGCCTTTTCAGGGTTGGCGATCAAATTGGAGGCGACGTCGCGGGCTTCATCCAGCGGGATGCCGCGGGCGGCGTAGATCAGCGCGAGCTCCTCAGCTTCCTCCTTCGGGTAACGCTCTAGCTCCTCGCGCTCTTGCGAGATCTGATGCTCGAACATTTCGCGCTGCGACAGCATGGAGATGAACTCGCCGGCAGCCATGGAAAACGCGCCGGCGAGCAAGCCGGCAACGCCGGTAAGCACGATGACGTTCGGCTCGGCCGCGGCGCCGGCCACGCCCATTACCAGGCAGGTGTTGGACACGAGCCCGTCATTCACGCCGAACACGCCGGCGCGCAGCATGCCGCCGCCGAAGGTGCGATGCCTTCCCCCGACGTCCTCGACGGTCTTGGGCCAAGGATGTCCGGCTGGAGCCTCCGTCTTGCCGCTATAGACCGAGACGCCGCGCACCTTGGTGGCTGAAAGGATGGGGCGCATGGCGCGCGGGCCGAAGGCGGCAATGCAACTGGCGATGAGGTGGGAGCGTAGCGACGGCGTGAAATCCGGCGTGCGCCCGAGATCTTGAGCGAGGATGCCTGCCTGCTCCTCGGCCGCCGCCGCCATGTCTTTGAACAAAGCTGCCTTGGCCGGATCGGGCTCGGCAGCGGCGACGGCAGAGGACAGAAAGGCTGCGGTCTTTTCCGAGCGCCAGCGCTCCAGCGTTCCGCCGGCAACGGTCACGAGAGCAAATTCACCTTGCCGGTGGCGATATCGTAGACTCCGCCATAGGCGGCGATCTTCTTCGCCGCAAGCGCATCGGACAGGATCGGCTTGTCGTCCTTCATCCGCGTGACGTTGAGCTTGACGTTCTCCTCAATGGCGGCGGCCACAAGGTCGCTCGGATGCCGGGCATGGGCGGCGATGACGGCAGGCTCGATCGCCTTGATCAACTCGGGAAGGTGACCCGGGAGTACGGCCCGCTCCATCACCACCTTGACCGCCGCAGCGACCGCGCCGCAATTGGTATGCCCGACCACCACGAGGAGCGGCGCGCCGAGAAACTTCACCGCGTATTCGAGGCTCGCCAAGCCGTCGTCATCGAGGAAATTGCCGGCGAGCCGCACTACGAAGAGGTCACCAGGGCTTTGGTCGAAGACGAGGTCGGGCACAACGCGGCTGTCAGAGCAGCTCAAGATCGCAGCGATGGGGAATTGCGCCCCGGCGCGGGCGGCGCGGCCTGCCGAGAAGTCGCGCTCATTCGGCGTATTGGCGGCGTAGCGCGCGTTGCCTTCCATGAGGCGTTGCAGCGCCGCGTCGGGGCTCATGGCATTCGGGGCGCCCTCTGTCGGCGGCTCAGCTGCCAATAAACGGGCTGAAGGAAACGTGCTGGCGGCAAGTACCGCGCCGGCGCCGGCCATGAGGCTGCGACGGGACAAACGGTGATGGGCTAAACCGCAAAGCTCACACATGGGTTCTCCTCTTCGTGGGTTTGTAGAGCGTGAGGCGATAGCAATCGAGATTGCGGGCGAGAAACTCGTAGGCCGCGCCCCACAGATAGAGTCTGAACTTGCGGAACTCGAAATCGCCGAAGCTGCGCTGAATGTAATCCTTGTTCGCCTCGAGGTTCAGCGCCCATTGCTTGAAGGTGAGGAAATAGCTCCAGCGGTCGTTCTGCACCTCCATCAACTCGAACTTGGTCTTGGCGAGCTTGTTGAGCAGATCGTCGAGCACGAGGAAGGAGTGGTTGCCGGGATAAATGTGGCGCACCATGAAGGTCGAGAGCTCGTATTTTTTTCGCGCCGCGCTGCCGTCGAGAAACACGAAGCCGCCAGGCTTCAAGAGCTGATAGAACTTGTTCAGCACCCGCTCGTAGTCGGGCAGGTGCTCGATCACCCCCATGATCACGACCGAGTCGAACTTCTCCTTCGGCTCGAAGTCGTAGAAGTCGGTGAGCAGGATGTCGAACTGGTCACTCGTGACGCCGTCTCCGAAATTGGCGAGCTTGTCCTTGAGATAGGATTGCGAGGCTTCCGAATTGGTGATGCCGGTGAAGCGCACGCCGGCCTGCAGCGCATGCCCGGCAAAAGCGCCCCAGCCGGGGCCGATTTCCAGCACGCGCTTGCCGGGACCAAGCTCGCATTTCTCGATCGCCCAGTCGAACTTGCGCTCCAAGGCCTTGGCGAGCGGCTCATCGTCATGCGCATAGACGCCCTGGCTGTAGGCCGGGAACACGGGATCGAGAAAGCTCAAGAACAGTTTCGGGTCGGCATTGTAGTGAGAGGAGATGGCGCGCTTGTTGGTATAGACTTGGCCGAACACCAGCGGCTCGATGAAGCGCCACGCCGCCACTAAGGGATGGCGATCGTCGAGCGAGGCGCGGAGCGCGAACGGCTTGAGCATGTCGCCCTCAAGGTCGATGTCGCCGGCGAGATAGGCCTCGGCGATATCGCCCTCATCGAGCGTGCGCAGCGCCCTCAACGCGCGCTCGTTGCGCAGGCCTACGCGAAACTCCTCCTCGCCGAGGCCGATCTTGCGCTTCTCCCCGCTCGGCAGCTCGATGGAGAAGGGCGTCGAAAATCCGCTCAAGCGATTGACAAATAGGTCGAG
This sequence comes from Methyloceanibacter sp., assembly GCA_036519535.1. Lineage (GTDB taxonomy): Bacteria > Pseudomonadota > Alphaproteobacteria > Rhizobiales > Methyloligellaceae > Methyloceanibacter. Next base: position 1,155 of record DATDLA010000277.1, on the reverse strand, counting down.
CGCGGCGGTGGCTGATGACATTCTTGCTCCCCGAATTTCGCTTGTTCCGATTGACGATAGCCGCTCGCGCCGCCTAAGGCGGGGCGGTCTCGCGCTTTCCTCCGATTGTGCCCCGGAAGCTCGGGCAAGCTCAAGGAAAGGATGTGCTCCTCTCCCTTTACCTTTGCCCGGCTTGGCGGTTGTTGTCCCGGGGGGGCGCCGCTATCATCGCGCCGCAATCATAAGGGGGGTAGCGTATGTTAGAGTTTGCGCGTTTGCCGAGGCTTGCCACCACCGGAATTCTGGCCGCCTTTCTCAGCCTCGGCGCCGGCGGCGCGGCAAAGGCGCTTTACGACGTAAGCCCCGGCGAGATTCCGGGAAAGCCCGGCAGCATCATCCGCATCTGGCCGCTCGAGGGCGGCGGCCCCGGAATGGGCGGCATGGGCGACGCTTTCCGCATCCTTTACCGCTCAACCGACCCTAGCGGTCGTCCGATTCCCGTCTCCGGCGCGATCTACATCCCAAACGGCCCGGCGCCTGCCGGCGGCCGCAACATCATCGCCTGGGCGCACCCGACTTCTGGCGTGGTGCCGCCTTGCGCGCCGTCGCTCATGCCCGACGTCGGCGGCATGATGTGGAACCTGCCCAATATGATTACGCAAGGCTACATCGTCGTCGCCACCGACTATCCAGGCCTCGGCACCGAGGGCATCCACCCTTATCTGATCGGCGAGAGCGAGGCCCGATCGGTGCTCGACTCGGTGCGCGCCGCGCGCGAGATGCCGAATACCGGCGCCTCCAATCGCTTCGCCGTGTGGGGACATAGCCAAGGCGGCCATGCCGCTCTGTTCACCGGGGAGGTCGCCGCACGCTATGCGCCGGACCTCAAGCTTGTCGGCGTGGCGGCCGCGGCGCCAGCCACCTACCTCATCCAATTGTTTGATGCCGATGCGCCGACCGCAACGGGCAAGGACCTGACCTCGATGACGCTGCTCTCCTGGACAAGGCTCGAGAACGTGCCGGTCGCGAGCCTGGTCGAGCCGCAAGACATGGCGGCCTTCGAGAAGGTGTCGCACGACTGCATCGAATCGGTTGCCGAGTTCGAGCAGATCGAAAAAGACGACCAGCCTCTCCGGACAGGAGACTTCATCAAAATCGACCCGTCAGAAGTCGAGC
>DATDLA010000276.1:0-4858 GCA_036519535.1 Methyloceanibacter sp. | reverse complement strand
GCCGCGCATCGGCGTGGTAGCGCGCCTCGCGGTGCAAAATCGGAATGTGGATCACGCCAAGAAAGTGCAATCCGGCGACGATGATGACGATTCCGGCGATCTTGCTGAGCAGGCCGAGATTCTCGGCGACCAGCTGACCGGTGAACGTCGCCGTGGCGCCGAGGATCACGAACACGGTGGTGAAGCCGAGCACGAAGGCGAAGGATGACAGCACCACGGTGGTGTAGACGTGGGATGGCGTCTCGTCCTCGCCGGTGAGCTGATCGAAGGTCGTGCCGCCGAGGAAGCAGAGATAGGGCGGCACGAGCGGCAGCACGCAAGGCGAGAGGAAGCTCAACAGCCCCGCAACCAGCGCTCCGAAATAGGTGACGTTCATGCTTGGTCTCGTGGTCCTCACAAGGGCGGGACGGACTGATCGCTCCTCATCCTGAGGAGGCCGCGGAACACGGCTGTCTCGAAGGATGGGCCCCATGGTTCGAGACGCTTGCTTCGCCCGCTCCTCACCATGAGGATTTATGCTCGCGCCGCAAGACCCTGGGCATCACTTTAGCGTCAAAGCCTTATCAAGCTGCGGCGGCGCGGGCGCGCTCGGCATTCTTGCGAATCGCGGCGATATTGTCGGCGTAAGCGCCGCCCTTGAACACGCCGGAGCCGGCGACGATGACGTTGGCGCCTGCCTCCGCCACGAGCGCCACCGTGGCGGCATTGATGCCGCCATCGACCTCGAGGTGGATTGGCCGCGAGCCGATCATCTTGCGGATGCTCCTGATCTTGTCGATCTGCGCCGGAATGAAGGCCTGACCGCCAAAGCCCGGGTTCACCGTCATCACCAGGATGAGGTCGACCTTGTCGAGCACATGTTCAATAGCAGACTCATGGGTCGATGGCGTGATGCTGACGCCAGCGCGTCTGCCGAGCCCTCTGATGAGCTGGAGCGAGCGGTCGAGATGGGGGCCTGCCTCGGCATGCACGGTGATGATATCGGAGCCGGCCTTGGCGAAAGCCTCGATGAAGGGGTCGCAGGGCGCGATCATCAGATGCACGTCGAACATTTTCTTGGAGTGCGGACGCAGCGCCTGTACCACGTCGGGCCCGATGGTGATGTTCGGCACGAAGTGCCCGTCCATCACGTCGACATGGATCCAGTCGCAGCCGGCGGCGTCGATGGCGCGCACTTCCTCGCCCAGCCGCGCGAAGTCGGCCGAGAGAATAGACGGGGCAATGATGATGTCACCAGGCGCCGAGCGGTCCGCCATACGAGCCTCGTTCATGACGGGGCAGGATTGGCCTGCCCATCATCGTTTGACAAGGCTGTTGTAGCGCCAATCGGTTAAGCTCTGCTCTCCGCGAGCGCGGCGACGGCAGGCAAGGTCTTGCCCTCGAGCCATTCGAGGAAGGCCCCGCCGGCGGTGGACACATATGTGAAGTCCTCAGCCACGCCCGCGACATTGAGCGCCGCAACCGTATCGCCGCCGCCGGCGATGGCCACGAGCTTGCCGTCGTGCACGAGGCGCGCGGCCGCCTGCATCAGCTCGAAGGTGCCCTTGCCGAAAGGCTCGATCTCGAAGGCGCCGACCGGACCGTTCCACACCAGCGTCTTCATCTCGGCGAAGCGCCGCTTCAAGTCGGCGACCGACTTCGGCCCGATATCGAGGATCATCTGGTCTTGCGGGATGTTGCCTGCCTCGCAGACCTGCCACGCCGCGCCGGCCTTGAACTCCTTCGCCACCACGAAGTCCTGCGGCAGCACGATCTCGCAGCCATGCTGCTTGGCGCGCGCCATGATCTCCTTGACCACCAGCACCGCGTCAGGCTGGCAGAGGGACTTTCCGATCTCCACGCCTTGGGCGTAGAGGAAGGTGCTGGCCATGCCGCCGGCAAGCACGAGCTGATCCATCCGCGCGGTGAGATTGGTCAGGACCTGAATCTTGGTGGAGACTTTGGCGCCGCCGGCGATCGCCATCACGGGCCTCGCCGGATGCTCGAGCGCCTGATCGAGCGCCCTGATCTCGGCCATCATCAGCAGGCCGGCATAAGAAGGAATAAAGTGTGTAATCGCCTCGACTGAAGCATGGGCGCGATGCGCGGTAGAAAAGGCGTCGTTGACATAGATGTCGCCGAGCGCGGCAAGCTCTTTGGCGAAGTCTGGATCGTTTTTCTTCTCGCCGTCGTTGTAACGAAGATTTTCGAGCAGAGCGACCTCACCAGGCTGGAGCGCATCGACGCCACGCCTAGCCTCGTCGCCGACGCAATTGTTGATGAAGGTCACCTTGGTGCCGGGCATGAGCTCCGCCATCTTGTCGGCAATCGGCCTCAGCGTGGTGTCGGTCATCGTGCCGGTTTTGGGGCGCCCCAGATGCGACAGCACAATCACCTTAGCGCCTCCGGCCAACAGCTGCTTGATTGTCGGCAAGACGCGCTTGATGCGTGTCGTGTCGCCGACGATCCCATCCTTTATCGGCACATTGAAATCGACGCGGACGAGCACGCGCTTACCCTTAACGTCGAGCCCGTCAATGGTGCTGATGCGGGAAAAATCCGGCTTGCCCCCGCCGTTCGTGTTGGCGGCGCGAACAGTAGAGACATCAATATCGTTCATATCAACCTGCTCATAACGACTGCGGTATCACTCATGCGATTGGAGAAGCCCCACTCATTGTCGTACCAGGCCACGACCCGGCAGAAGGTGCCGTCCACGACCTGGGTCGATTCGAGATCGAAGATCGAGCTTAAAGGGTCGTGATTAAAGTCAGACGACACCAGCGGCTTCGCATTCACCCCGAGCACGCTCTTGAGCGGCCCTTCTGCGGCTTCCACCATTGCCTTGTTGATCTCCTCCTTGGTGGTCGGGCGCGAGGAGGTGAAGGTCAGATCGATCATGCTCACATTCGGCACCGGCACCCTGATCGAGGCGCCGTCGAGCTTGCCCTTCAACTCGGGCAGCACGAGGCCGACGGCCTTGGCGGCGCCGGTCGAGGTCGGGATCAGATTGGCGGCAGCGGCGCGCGCCCGATAAGGATCCTTGTGCAGCGTGTCCACCGTGCGCTGATCGCCGGTATAGGCATGGATCGTGGTCATATAGCCGTGCCGGATGCCGATCGCCTTGTTGAGCACGCTCGCCACCGGCGCGAGGCAGTTGGTGGTGCAGGAGGCGTTGGAGACGACGTGATGCTCCTGCGTGAGCTTCTCGTCGTTGACGCCATAGACCACGGTCAGGTCTGCGTTCTGGCAAGGCGCGGAAACCAGCACGCGCTTCGCGCCCGCGGTCAGGTGCTTGGCGGCGCCGTCGCGGTCGGTGAAGCGGCCGGTGCATTCCATGACGATGTCGATGCCGAGATCGCGCCAGGGAAGCTTCTCGGGATTGGCTTCGGCAAGCACGGCGATGTCGTGGCCGTCGGCCTTGAGGTGGCCGTTGGCGGCGCTGATCTTGCCGGGGAAGCGGCCATGCACGGTGTCGAACTCGAGCAGATGGGCGTTCATCTCCGCCGAGCCGAGATCGTTGATCGCCACGAAATCGAGGTCCTTGCGGCGCGCCTCGAGGAACGCCCGAAGCGTAAGCCTGCCGATCCTCCCGAATCCGTTGATGGCGACGCGCTTATTCGACATTTCTCCTCACTTTTTGGATTTGCCAATGATTTGGCGGGCCGCGGCCTCAACTGCCGCCGCCGTGATTCCGAAGTGCTTATAAAGCTCCTCGCCCGGGGCAGAAGCCCCAAATCCACGCATGCCCACGAAAATGCCCTTGGGCGAGAGCCATTTCTGCCATCCGAACTCAACCGCGGCCTCAACGCCCACGCGGGGGGCGGCGCCCAGTACGGCGTCTTGATAGCCTTGATCTTGGCCCGCGAACAACTCCCAGCAGGGCATCGACACCACGGCGGCTGCGATCCCCTCCCCTTGCAGGGCCTTGGCGGCGGCGGCGGCAAGCGACACTTCGGAGCCGGTGGCGATCAGGGTGACATCGCGGCGGCCCTTTGCCTCGAACAGCACATAGGCGCCCTTGACCGACAGATTCTCCTCGGTGTGATTAGTCCGGAGCAGGGGCAAACCCTGGCGGGTGAGCGCGAGGATCGAGGGCGTCGCCTCGGTGCCAAGGGCAATCTCCCAGCATTCGGCGCATTCGACCGAATCGGCGGGGCGGAAGACGTTGATGTTGGGCATAGCGCGGAGCGCCGCCAATTGCTCAACCGGCTGATGGGTGGGGCCATCCTCGCCAAGGCCGATGGAGTCATGCGTCATCACGTAGATCACGCGCTTGCCCATGAGCGCCGATAGCCTGATCGACGGCCGGCAATAATCGGAAAAGACGAGGAAGGTGCCGCCGTAGGGAACGATGCCGCCGTGGAGCGCGAGCCCATTCATGGAAGCGGCCATGCCGTGCTCGCGCACGCCGTAATGGATGTAGTTGCCGGAGAAATCGCCAGGCTTGACGACGGTATGCAGCTTGGTGAGCGTGCCGTTCGAGCCGGTGAGGTCGGCGGAGCCGCCGATCAGCCCGGGGACCACCGGGACGAGCTTCTCCAGAACCTTCTGCGAGGATTGGCGGGTGGCGAGCTTTGCCGCGTCACGGCTGAAGTCGGCCTTCAGCGCGGTTACCGCGGCAGCGATCTGCCCACGCACCTTCGCATCGATCGGATCGGTCAGGTGCTCGCGGGCGGCGGCGGCGAGAAGCTTTACCGCGCTCTGCCAACGCTCATAGGCAGCGGCGTGACGGGACCCTGCCGCGCGCCAGCTCGCGAGGATCGGCTTCGGCACCTCGAAGGGTGCATGACGCCAGCCGAGCCGCTCGCGCGCGGCCTTGACCTCGTCCTCGCCGAGCGGTGAGCCATGGGTTGCCGCAGTGCCCTGCTTCTTGGGC
>DATDLA010000275.1:0-2119 GCA_036519535.1 Methyloceanibacter sp. | reverse complement strand
CTGGGTGCTCACCTCTTACCTCGTCTCCGCCGCGGTGGTGATGCCGCTTACCGGCTATCTGTCCGCGAGGCTCGGACGGCGGCGCCTGTTGATCTTCTCCATCGTCGGCTTCGTGATCTCCTCGGCGCTGTGCGGCCTCTCCTGGAACCTCGAAAGCATGGTGATCTTCCGCCTCCTCCAAGGAATTTGCGGCGCACCGCTCGTGCCCTTAAGCCAGGCCATCCTGCTCGATGCCTTCCCGAAGGAGAAGCACGGCCAGGCGCTTGCCATCTTCGGCCTCGGCATCATGGTCGCGCCCGTCCTCGGTCCGACCTTTGGCGGCTGGCTGACCGACACCTTCGTCTGGCGCGCGGTGTTCTACATCAACGTGCCGATCGGCATTTTCGCGCTCCTGCTAGCCATGGGCCACTTGCCGAAGACCGACGTCAAATATCTCAAGACCGATTGGACCGGGCTCGTTCTTCTCGTGCTCGCGGTGGGCGCCCTGCAAATGGTGCTCGACCAGGGCCAGACGCGCGACTGGTTCAACTCGCGCTTCATCCAGATCTTCACCGCCATCACCATCTTCTCCAGCATCGCCTTCTTCATGCGCGGCTGGAACAATCCGAAGAACATCGTCGATCTGTCGCTGCTCAAGGATCGCAACTTCCTCGCCGGCCTGCTCGCCATCACCGCCTATGGCGTGACCTTGTTCGGCACCATCGCGCTCTTGCCGCTGCTCACGCAGCGTCTCATGGGCTATCCCGCCATGAACGCCGGCATGCTGTTCATTCCGCGCGCGGTAGCAAGCGCCATCGCGCTATCCATCACCGGCAACTACCTCATGCTGTGGATCGATTCGCGCATCCTGGTCGCCGCCGGCGTCGTGCTTTCAGCCGTCGGCACCATGATGATGGCGGGGCTATCGCTGCAAGCCGACGGGTGGGCCATCGCCGCGCCTGGCATCATCGCCGGCATCGGCATGGGGCTGTTCTTCGTGCCGCTCACTGCCGTCGCCTTCGGCAGAATGGAGCATGAGAAGCTGGACGAGGCCGCCGGCCTCTATGCTCTGATGCGCGGCATCGGCTCCTCGATCGGCATCGCCGTGGTGAGCTGGCTGTTCGTCCGCCAGACACAGGTGCATTGGGGCGACCTGATCACCCACATCAACCCGTATAACCCCGCGGTTCCGCCTTATCTCAATTCCCTTGGGCTCAACCCGCAATCGCCCGGTTCCATATCCGCCGTGGCGCTCGAGATCGGGCGTCAGGCGCAGATGCTCGCCTTTATCGACTTGTTCTGGTTCATCGGCCTCGTGACTTTCGCCATCCTGCCGCTCGTGTTCCTGATGAAGCGGCCGAGAACAGCGGGCGTGTTCATCCCGGCGCACGTTTGAGACGCGCTCGGCGCTCCTGCAAAGTTCGAGCTTAGCCTACCAGCAGACCTTGGCGCCCGAAGTGCAGACCACCGGCGACACGACGCCATGCCAGCAGACGGTATAGGACTTCGACGTCACCACGTCCGGCTTGAGGAAGAGATCGGCCGAGACTGACTCCCGCCAATAAGGTTGGGGCTTGGCCCGCATGGCGGTGACGGTGACCGCGCCCTTGCTCTTCTTGAAATCGGCGACGGCTCCGGCAAGCGCCGCCTGTGCGCCGCTCAGCGCATCAGCCTTGTCCCAACCATCCGCGGTTCCCACCAATTTGCTGCAACCGCCTGCATGCGCCGGCGCCGCCGCGGCCACGCAAAGCCCCGCCACGACCAAAACGTAGGTAGAGACGCACAAACACGACCTCATGTAAGGACCCCCTTCGCACCAAAATGAGAGCCGGTAAGATATAGCGGCGGGGATGCGTTGGCAGTACCTCGCCGGCGCCAAGCCATCGGTTCGCCAGAGCCTGTAGCGTTTGTGCCACAGTTCGGCACACGCCTTTCGAACACCAAACTTTGGCAATGATGTCAGGGCAAAAGCTCAGTCAGTTATATTGGGCTCGCAAGTGTGGGACACGCCTTCCATGGCATCGAAGCTCGTCCTCGTCACCGGAGCCTCAAGCGGCATCGGCGCGGCGCTCGCCAAGCGCTATGGCCGCGCCGGCGCCCATGTGCTGCTGCTTGCCCGCAACGCCGGGCGCCTGGAGGC